>NZ_JAQMTI010000085.1:0-10967 GCF_028329225.1 Sphaerospermopsis kisseleviana CS-549
GCATTGGGCATTGGGCATTGGGCATTGGGCATTGGGCATTGGGCATTGGGTTATTAATCTTCCCATGCTCCCCCTGCCTCCCCTGCCTCTTCCCTGTCACCTGTCACCCGTCACCTGTCACCTAACCCCACGCAGGATGAGATAAAAGAGAAGCCATTACCCGCACCCCGCGCAGTTGGTTAGAAAGGGGTAGATGACCTCTAGGGGCGCTTAAATCCCAGGTAAACTCGTTGGGGTAGCGAGTCCATTTATTGCCATCCTTCCAGCCGATTTTTGGCCATAAAGTTTCCCAGTTTCTACCCACCCCCAACCAAATTTCTCGCTGTACAGAAAAACCAAACTTACCTTCGGAGTAGACAACCCAAAGATGATTAATTGTTTGTAGATCTTTGATGGGGAAATTTTCCACTTCAGTAAAATACAACCATTTTCTTTGTACTGCTTGGGGTCCTGCCATTTCGCACATTTTTTGAATTGTCAGCAGGTCAGCAGCTTGAAACTCCTGCTTGATGAGTAATTCTTGCAAAGAATTGTAACTGATCCCACGATCTGATTTTAGAGGTACAATTCCTTCAGGAAAGTGAGTTTCTAGAAATTCCTTAGCCGTAGGTGCATCAGAATTGTAGATGACTTGGTAAGCTTTACCATCAATCCAAGTTGCTGGAGTGTCACGACGTTTCAACAAAAATTCCTGCAACACATCTAAACCCTCATTACCCAAGTTAGCTAATTGTGGGATGATTTGTTGTTGGACTTTTTCGGACCCAGCGATTAACTTTTGGCGCAGGGAGTCGATGTCATTAGCAGTGCCTGATACAATCATTGGGTCTGTCATGCCATTACTCGTGTTAGCGTTTCAGTGAACAAACGAATCAGCTATTGGGCATTCTACAAAATGAAGCACAGATAGCGAAAAGTAGTTTACTATTTTTGACCGGACAAAGTAGCGCCGGTTTAACTGCAATCTACGTCTGAGCTACCAATAATTTACCAGGTAAAGCAGGGGATGATCTGCGCCTCAAAGAAAGGGCAGGGTAAGCAGGGGAAGTAAGGGAGGAAAATTAAAAATCAAAAGTCAAAAAACAGGGAATAGGGAATAGGGAATAGGGAATAGGGAGAAAAATTTATTCTGCCTCCTGCCTTCTGCCTTCTACCTTCTGCCTCCTGCCTCCTGCCTCCTGCCTCCTGCCTTCTACCTTCTGCCTCCTGCCTCCTGCCTCCTGTAACTCCTTGAAATTATTCTATTTGGAATGTGTTAACTATGTACGACAAGATTACCCCCCCGACAACTGGCGAAAAAATTACCTTCAAAAATGGTGAACCCGTTGTTCCTGACAATCCTATTATTCCCTTTATTCGTGGTGATGGCACAGGTATTGATATTTGGCCAGCTACAGAAAAGGTGCTTGATGCTGCGGTAGCAAAAGCATACAACGGCAAAAGAAAAATTAGCTGGTTTAAGGTTTATGCTGGTGATGAAGCTTGTGATTTATACGGCACTTACCAGTATTTACCCCAAGATACTCTCACCGCTATTAAAGAATATGGCGTTGCAATTAAAGGACCTTTGACTACTCCGGTAGGTGGTGGGATTCGGTCTTTAAATGTGGCATTACGTCAAATTTTTGACCTTTATGCCTGTGTGCGTCCTTGTCGTTACTATGCAGGAACTCCTTCCCCACACAAAAACCCGGAAAAATTGGATGTGATTGTTTACCGGGAAAATACGGAAGATATTTATTTGGGGATTGAATGGAAACAAGGTAGTGAAATAGGCGATCGCCTCATTTCCATTCTCAACAATGAACTTATCCCCGCTACTCCAGAACACGGTAAAAAGCAAATTCCCCTGGATGCAGGTATAGGAATTAAACCCATTAGTAAAAGCGGTTCACAACGTTTAGTTAGACGCGCCATCAAGCACGCTTTACAACTGCCCAAGGCCAAGCAACAAGTAACATTGGTGCATAAAGGCAACATCATGAAATACACCGAAGGCGCTTTTAGAGATTGGGGTTATGAATTAGCAACCACCGAATTTCGTAACGAAACAGTCACAGAAAGAGAGTCTTGGATCTTAGGAAATAAGGAGAAAAACCCTAACATTTCCTTAGAAGAAAACGCCAGAATGATCGATCCTGGTTTTGATGCTTTAACACCAGAGAAAAAAGCACAAATTGTTAAAGAAGTGGAAACAGTTCTGAACTCAATTTGGACAAGTCATGGTGATGGGAAATGGAAAGAGAAAATCATGGTAAATGATCGCATTGCTGACAGCATTTTCCAACAAATTCAAACCCGCCCAGATGAGTATTCTATTCTGGCTACAATGAACCTTAACGGTGATTATTTATCCGATGCTGCTGCTGCTATTGTCGGTGGTTTAGGTATGGGACCAGGAGCAAACATTGGCGATTCCTGCGCCGTTTTTGAAGCTACCCATGGAACAGCACCAAAACACGCCGGTTTAGATAAAATTAACCCCGGATCTGTGATTCTTTCCGGTGTCATGATGCTAGAATATATGGGTTGGCAAGAAGCCGCAGATTTGATTAAAAAAGGTCTAGGTGCAGCCATAGCTAATGGTGAAGTTACTTATGACTTAGCGCGGTTAATTGAACCACCTGTAGAACCTTTGAAATGTTCTGAATTTGCTGAGGCAATTATCAAACATTTCGGTTAATTGCGGTTAATTTCTATTAACTAAAGGGGCGGGTTTTTCCCGTCCTGTTTGTCAGAATCAGGATGTCCAGGATTTAAGGATGAACAGGATTCAATACTTTTCCATGAAGCCCAAAAAATAAAATTCTGTAGGTTGGGTTGAGGAACGAAACCCAACATTTATAGACAATCGTTGATTATTCCTAACTAAATACATCAGGTAAATTTCTTGCACCATGTACAACACGCACAACCTCTATACCATCTTCGATTTCACGGTAAAGAATTAAGTAGCTTCCAACAGGAAAATAACGCATTTCTGGAGCAATATCAGGTCTTGCTTGACCAATATCAGGATTTTTTGCCAAAAGTTGACTTTTTTCCTCTATTTGGTCAAGAATTTTATCAGCCACTACTTGATTATCAGCAGCAATATATAGTCATAATATCAATAATATCTGTGTTGAAAAGGAGAATAGATAATTATGGTAATGACACCAATTAAAGAAGATGTATTAAAAAAGTATTCCTTAGAAGATTGGATGCAAAGTTCCCCAGAAGGTACAGAATGGGTAAATGGGGAATTATTGGAGAAAGAAGAAGTGACATTGAAACACAGTCGGGTACAAGCAAAACTAGCTACTTACTGGAGAAATTACAAAGATTCTAGTGAACAAGGTGGAGAAGTTTATACAGAAGCACCCTGTCGCACTCATCAACAAGGTCGTCGTTCTGATGTTGCTTATCTTACTCCAGAGTTGATGCAGCAGTTTGGTGAACCTGCTGTTTTACCTCAAAGTTTTCCCCTCGTAGTAGAAATTATTTCTTCTACAGATTTAGCAGAAGATATGATTGCTAAATCTCAAGAATATTTGCAATCAGGAAGTGAGGAAGTTTGGTTAGTCTTTACTGAAAATCAGTGGATTATTGTAATTACTAAAAATCAACGTCTTGTGTTTATTGCTGGTGAAGTAGTGAGGACTCAAACTGTACTAAAAGGGTTTAATATTGCGGTTAATGAATTATTGGGTTAAGAAAGAAAATTAAGATTTAAAAGTAGTATAAAAACGATCAAATTAGTATTTAAATAGGTGATTTTTTATGGTTATCAGTCCTTTAAAACTCAACCTAGACAATGTTAATTTAACCGATGAACAGTTTTATCAACTATGTCAAAAAAACAGTGATTTGCAATTTGAACGCACTGCAACTGGAGAATTAATTATTATGCCACCAGTGGGAGGAGAAAGCGGAAATAGAGAAGCAGAATTTATTATAGATTTAGGTATTTGGAATCGGCAAACAAAACTCGGTTATACTTTTAGTTCTTCCACTATATTTAAATTACCAAATGGGGGCGATCGCTCTCCTGATGCAGCTTGGATTAAAAAAGAACGTTGGGAAGCATTAACACCTGAACAAAAACGAAAATTTCCCCCTATTGCACCAGATTTTGTCATTGAATTAAGGTCAGTAACAGATAGTTTAGAAACTCTGCGTCAGAAAATGCAAGAATATATGAATGCAGGGGTAAAACTGGGATGGTTAATAAATCCGCAACAACAACAAGTAGAAATTTATCGTTTAGGAAAAGATGTGGAATTGAGAAATTTACCCACAGAATTATTAGGTGAAGAGATATTACCAGGATTTAGTTTGAGTTTAGATTGTTATTAAAATCTCAAGTAAAGTGTTATAATTCCATATCTCAACTAGTAGATACAATCATGATTGAGCAACTTCTAATCAATAGTGAAATTGATAATTGTGATGTACCAGATGCCAACTTGCTAGTCACTGAAGATGATACACCTGTGGATAATCTCGCATCTGAAAAACAACAACGCCTTTTAGTCGGTTCCCTTTACAGTTCTTTACAAAATCAGATTTTTTTAGCAGCAGCTAATGTAGGTGTTTATCATACTTATGGTGAACCTGCCATAGTTCCTGATATATTTGTCAGTTTTGATGTGAAAACTCCTGAAAACTGGTGGGAAAAACAAAATCGTTGTTATCTAGTTTGGAAATTCGGTAAATCACCAGAAGTTGTCATTGAAATTGTATCAAATCGAGAAGGTGAAGAACTAGATAAAAAACTGCAAATTTATGAAAAAATGCGAGTTTCTTACTATATTGTATATGACCCACATCAAAATTTAGGAGCAGAAGTTTTAAGAATTTATTCTATTCAAGGTAGACGTTACGTAGAAACTACAGATAAATGGTTAGAAGATATTGGTTTGGGTGTAACATTATGGAATGGAGAATTTGAAGGTAGAAATGATTCTTGGTTGCGTTGGTGTGATCAAAATGGTAATGTTTTACTAACTGGTGATGAACGTGCGAAAATAGCAGAAGAACGCGCTGAAAATGCAGAAGTTCGCGCTCAATTATTAGCAGAAAAATTAAAGGCTTTGGGTGTAGACCCTGATAGTATTTAAGTGTGATTTTAGGATTCTAAATTTAAAGGATGTGATTTTTCAACCCAACGCCGAAATAACTCGACAATAATTCTCCATCTTCCCTGATTTTCTGCAATCACATCATGACGGGTTAAAGTATCTAAAGCTGTCTGTAAATTACCTTCATCTATTCCCGTCAACTCAACCAAATCATTTAAACTTAACCCTTGGGGAGATTTTGCCAGATGACTTAAAATTACTTGTTCAGTATTACCATTTTCCCCAGCTTGACTCCACACACCATGAAAATAATTCCTACCTCCGGTAAAAAAATCCGGTTCATTCACAACTGCGTCTACATCTTCCACTGTAAAAACTGGGTCGCGGTTTCTTCTTTGTTCAAAGACAAAATCATTATATAATCGCACTAAATGAAAACCTACTAACTGCACTAAATAAGGTTGTCCGTGGGTTAAATCATAAATTTTATCTAGTCCTTCTGGTGTGTAGTCTAATAAAAAATCTTCAATAGCTGGGTTAGCTAGAATGTGACTAGTTGCACCACGACTGAGAAAAGGCACAGGAATATTAATCACACTCCCAAAAAAGGGATGAAAATAATCTGCGGTCATTTCATCTAAGGTGTGCAACCCTGCAAAAGCAAAAGCAATTTGAGGAGATTCTTGTAATTTTTGCAGTTATGATCTAAAACAGTGTGCAAATCTACCAACTGCAAAAAGACTTATGAGTTTAAATCGTCGTCATTTCTTGGTTTTACTGGGTGCTAGTGCGGGTGCTTTTCTTCTCGATAGTTGCGCTTCTGCGGAAACATCAACCCCCAGAACATCAACTATTGAACTACCTCCTTTACCCTACGCTTACGACGCACTAGAACCACATATTGATGCAAGAACAATGCAGTTTCATCACGATAAACATCATGCAGCTTATGTGAATAACTTAAATAAAGCTTTGGACAAATACCCAGAACTGAAAAACAAAACTGTTGAACAACTACTGCAAAATCTGGATAATGTCCCCGCAGATATTAGAACTACAGTCAGAAATAATGGTGGTGGTCATGTTAACCATTCAATGTTCTGGAAAATCATGAAACCTAATGGTGGTGGTGAACCGACTGGAGAAATAGCAACTGCAATTAATGATAATTTTGGCAGTTTCGCAGATTTCAAAAAGCAGTTTAATGAAGCTGGTGCTGGTCGTTTTGGTAGCGGTTGGGTTTGGTTAGTTCGCAATAAAAATGGTAAGTTAGAAATTACAACTACTGCAAATCAAGATAGTCCTTTAATGGAAGGTAAATATCCCATTTTTGGTAATGATGTTTGGGAACACGCTTATTATTTAAAATATCAAAATCGTCGTCCTGAATATTTAGATGCTTGGTGGAATGTGGTTAACTGGGATGAAATTAATCAACGGTTTGCAGATGCAAGTAAAATAGAGTAATTCGTAATTCATAATAATTCATAATTCATAATTGGTAATTGATTTATAAACACAACCAATTACCAATCACCAATCACCAATCACCAATTACCCATTACCTAATTTACAAAGGTTTTTGTGTTGGTATACCCACAGGACGAGGAAAACTCACAGGTGTATGTTTTACCTTCCTTAAATATAAACAATGACGAATACTATTACTTAAAGGAGTGGTAAACTCATCAATCAATTCAACTTCTCCCCCTAAATGATATACCGCATTTTCTAAACTTTGATTTTCTTCCTTTGTCCAACTTCCCCGATAAATAACTGCTAAACCACCTTTTTTCACTAAAGGTAAACTATATTCAGCACAAGCAGAAACACTACCCACTGCACGAATCACAGCTAAATCATAATTTTCTCTATGTTTACCTTCCTGTCCAATTTCTTCCACCCTCCCGACAATTGTTTTCGCATTGATAAGAGCAAGATCCGTTAAAACAGAGTCAATAAAATTAATTTTTTTGCGAGTAGAATCTAACAAAGTCACCTGAGAATTAGGGAAAATAATCGAAATTGGTAAACCAGGAAAACCAGCACCAGTACCAATATCAATTACGGATGCACCTGGATGAAGAGAATCAATAAAATGCTGTTTTGGTGCAACTCCCCTTAACGAATCCCAAAGATGTTTTTCCCAAAATTCTGACGCTTCAGTAATGCGCGTTAAATTCACATAATGATTAGCTTCAATAACCAATTCATAGAGTTTTTGTAATTGATTTTGTTGGTCATTTGTTGGTTGCCAATTTAACGTTTCTTGCCAAACTTCCACCATTTCAAGTAAACTAAAGACGGACTCTAAACTCATATTCACTCAATTAATTATCTCAAAATCTTTGCGTTCTTCTCTGCGACTCTGCGTGAAACTTTTTAAGTTTTAATTCAAATGTTTCACTTCCCAACTGTTTCTGCAATTTTCTTTTCTAAAGTTTTAGGATCAACAGATTCCAAAACACCATGATTTAAAGTCCAACAACTGTCCGCTATTGGTAACATATCCCCTGCATCATGTGTAACAACTAATAAAGTCCAATCTTTTTTCAATTTTGCTAATAAATTTATTAATTGACGACGAATAGACCAATCTAAACCGGCTGTAGGTTCATCTAATAATAATAAATTTGGTTGGCGAATTAATTGAACTGCTAAAGCTAAACGTCTTTGTTGTCCACCGCTTAAAGCATGGGGTGAGGTAGAAAATGATAAATGATCTAATCCTACTTCTCTGAGTGCTTGATGAACTCGTTCTGTACCTAATTCGGGATGTCCTAAACGCAATTCTTCCAAAATTGTACCACCGCAAAAGTGCCTTTCGGGAAATTGAAAGACAATTCCCGCTAATTGTTGCAGTTGTTCTGAGATTAGTGGTTGTTCTCTCCAAAATGCAGCACCGGAGGTAGGTTCAACTAATCCTGATAAAATTTCTAATAAGGTGCTTTTACCAGAACCACTAGGACCTATGACTAAACCTAGCTGCTGTGGTGGTAATTCCAGGTTAATAGATTTAAGAATTGCTGTGGGACAAGCTGTGGGGTGATAAGTTAGATTTCTGAGATAAAGCATTTGTTAAAATTACCAGATAGTCAGCGAACAACTGATGGACTAAAAGCAAAGTTACGTAACCAAAACCTGATCCAGCAGCAACAAACATTCAACTTTTTCTATTTTGACAGAATTACACAAAAAAAAATCGCTACAATCAGCGAGGAAACCTGATGAATTTTCAATAGTCTAGATAAATTGGATTTTTTTGGATTTTTTTGCTAAGACAGAAGCGTTTTTTGGTTAAGCATTTTTTGATTTTAAGTAATACATAAGACAAGTTCAACCGTAATAATTCTGTGTTTTATTATGTCTACACATTTTTTAGGATTTCCTCTGGTTTCTAAAGTTGCTTTTGCTACTACGTTAATCTTAAATTTGTGGGTAAATCCCTCATTAGCGGGTGATCCATTTCGCAGTAGTGAACCTCATAAAATTGGCGATCGCACGGAAGCAGCGTTTAAAGCGATTTTCCAACAAGGAAATTATCCTGTTGCAGAGGATCACCTGAAAAAAGCGATCGCTGATGAACCCGATGAACCTTTAGCTTATGCTTTAAAAGCATCTTTAGCTTATACTAATCAAGATTTAGTAGGATTGGAAAAGTACAGCAAAAAGACTTTAGAAGCTGGACAAAAATTGATTGCTACTAACCAATTACGTGGCAATTTATACACTGGAGTAGGCAATTTTTTAGAAGGTGCTGTCATTATTACCCGTGAAGGTACGGTTAATGGTGCATCAAAGGCATTTACTAGGTTAACAAGAGTGTATGAATATTTAGATAGAGCAGAAGCCATTAATGCCAATGATCCAGAGTTAAATTTAATTAAAGGCTATATGAACTTAATGTTAGCCGTTAATTTGCCTTTCATTAGTCCTGATCAAGCGATTGAACAACTGGAACAAAATGCAGCACCTGGATATTTAGTAGATAGGGGTATTGCTTTAGCGTATCGGGATTTGAAAAAATATCCCCAAGCATTAAAATATGTGGATCGTGCTTTGAAAAACACCTCTGATAACCCAGAAATTTATTATCTCAAAGCGCAAATACTGTATTTACAAGGTAACAAGGAAAAAAGTCAGAATGTGGTTAAAGAAGCGATCGCATATTTTGAGAAAGCGTTAACCAAAAAATCCCAACTTCCTGCTAGTCTAGTCAAACAAATTGAATCCGAACGCAACCAGGCTAAAAACCGACTCAATAATATATGATGATTTAGTCATTAGGAAAGAAGGGAACAGGGAACAGGGAACAGGGAACAGATAATTATTTATTCTCTTTCCCAATCACCAATCACCAATCACCAATCACCAATCACCAATCACCAATCACCAATCACCAATCACCAAAAATGTACATTCAATTCCGCGAATTTAATCCCTTTGACGTTTGGTTCTGGATCAAATTTAGTACCATTCCTTCCCAACAAGAAAAACAATATGTAGAAGAAGTATTTAACTCTTGGTTTTATTTGGGTAAACTAGGAGGGTTCAACGCTGAAAACTTGCAAGTTCAAGAAACTGGTTTGGATTTAAGCTACATGGATTATGATAACCAAGGTTATGATCAAAGTATGTTAGCTTTAATGCACAACATGGGTGAATTTGAATATGAAGGAAAATGGGGAAGATGCTGGTTTGATTTAGGAACAAGTGATGCGATCGCCTTAGATATTCTCATCAACGCACTATCTCAATTAAGTGAAGAATACGTCACCATAGAAGCATTATATTTAGGTGGTGAAAATGAAGATTGGCCAGTAGAAGATAGTGAAACTCGCGCTTATTCCCTTTACGATAATTAATCATTCAAATAACAACAATTACTCACAACAATGAATCAACCAGGTGAAATTAGAGTCATAGTTTTAGCATTAATTAAAGACGGTGACAGAATCTTTGTTTCTGAAGGATATGATCCGACCAAGCAATCAACATTTTATCGTGCTTTAGGTGGAGGAGTAGAATTTGGTGAAACCAGTCGCATAGCATTGGAACGAGAATTTCAAGAAGAAATACAAGCTGATTTAACCAACATTCGTTATTTAAGTTGTATCGAAAACCTGTTTATATTCGATGGTAAACAAGGACATGAAATCATCCAACTTTATCAATGCGACTTTGCAGATCCGAAATTTTACCAAATTGAAAGTTTAACCTTTTCCGAAACACCAGAAAAGAAACATCGTGCTTTATGGGTAGAAATTGAGAAGTTTAAATCAGGAGAACTAAGATTAGTCCCAGAAATCTTTTTTGATTATTTGTAAGCATTTAGCTATCAGTAATCAGTAATCAGCTTTCAGCAAAATCAAAACCTTTCCAGATACCTGAATTATTAAATGAGTCGGGTATCTATTTCATCAAACACACAAAAATGCTATAATTAACTAATAGCATCAACAAAGAGAGTGAACTATGTCTACTAAACTATTAACCAGACGTTTCACAGTTGAACAATATCATCAAATGAATGCAGCAGGAATTTTAACAGAAGATGATAGAGTAGAATTAATTAACGGAGAAATTATTGAAATGTCACCAATAGGAAGAAAACACGCAAGTTGTGTAAGAAGAGTAATTAGTACATTGTCTCAATTGTTGCTTTCATTAGCAATAGTTGATTCTCAAAACCCCATAACTTTAGATAATTTTTCCGAACCGCAACCAGACATAGCATTACTTAAACCCCGTGCAGATTTTTATGAATCTGCACATCCTCAACCATCGGATGTATTTTTATTAATAGAAGTTGCAGATAGTAGTTTTGAATATGATCGAGATATCAAAATTCCCCTTTATGCAGCTAATGGTATTGTAGAAGTTTGGTTAGTTGATATCATCGAA
>NZ_JAQMTI010000086.1:0-6704 GCF_028329225.1 Sphaerospermopsis kisseleviana CS-549
AGTCAGGAGTCAGGAGTCAGGAGTCAGGAGTCAGGAGTCAGGAGTCAGGAGTCAGGAGATCAAGGAGTCAGAATGAAGATTTTTCTATTCCCTATTCCCTATTCCCTATTCCCTATTCCCTATTCCCTATTCCCTTCTTTACCAATTACATTACCATCCCACCATCGACGTTAAAGACTTGACCTGTAATGTAAGCTGCGGCGGGATCAGCTGCTAAAAACCTCACCATACCAGCAATTTCTTCTGGTTCACCAAACCGCCCCAAGGGAATAAATTGTAATATGTTATCAGCTTTGATATCGCTGGTCATGTCAGTTTTGATAAAGCCTGGTGCTACGGCGTTAACGGTGATACCACGGGTAGCTAGTTCTTTGGCGATGGTTTTGGTAAAACCAATCACACCTGCTTTGGCGGCGCTGTAGTTTGCCTGTCCTGGATTGCCCATTTGTCCGGCTACAGAAGCAATGTTGATAATTCTGCCAGAACGTTGTTTGAGCATGATTTTACTGACGGTTTTTGTACATAAAAATACACCTGTTAAGTTGAGGTCTATAACAGCTTGCCAGTCTTCTAATTTCATCCGTAATAACAATGTATCGCGGGTAATCCCTGCATTGTTGACTAAGATATCAATGCGGTTAAATTTTTCTAAGGTTGTGTTTATCAGTGTATCTACTTGATCTGCTTGGGAAACATCTGCTTGGAGGGCGATGGCTTCTCCTCCTGCTGCTGTAATTTCTGCTACTACTTGTTCTGCTGCGGTGCTGGAACTGGCGTAGTTAACTACGACTTTTGCACCTTGGGATGCTAGTTGGAGAGCGATCGCACGTCCAATACCTCTAGATGCTCCTGTAACAATGGCGACTTGATTCTGTAATAATGTCATCTGATTTTTATGAATGTTTGCAGATACGGCGTTAATTATTTTATGGTGATTTGGGAGTGATTGAACTATTTAGAGGTTGTCAATAAAGTTGTTTAGTGATGACAGGTGACGGGTAACGGGTGACGGGTGACTGTTTATTTATCTGTGAAAATAAAAAACTTGACTCATTATTTGATACTATTAATAAGTTGGAATTAGTCAGAATTACCCCATGTAATTATTGATTAATTCACCCAAATTAGCACTAAATTTACCTAAAGAGGGCGATCGCATTGCGGCAACTTTAGGAGAAAAAAAGGCGATTATTTTAAGAAATCATGGGTTATTAACTGTTGGTCATAAGCTGTTGTGCAGCTAGATTGTATAATAGGGAATTAAGTAACTAAGCGATCGCTTCTGAATTATGCCAGCAAAAAACCATCTGTCTCAAGAACAGAGAGAAAAGCTATTAAAACACCTAAAAGAGCAAGATAATCCTTATGTAAGAGAGAAAATACTAATATTATTGTTGATGAATGTGGATATGAATTTGGCAGATGGACATCAGCAAGATTAGCGACATATCTAGAAATAGAGACAGGAATAAAGTTAAGTAGTTCGCAAGTAAGGAGAATTTTAGAGAGAAAAAAGTACGTTTACCTTTGGGCAAAGTATAGCCTAGAGGATAAACAAAGTCCAGAGAAGCGTAAGTTATTTAAAGAAAAATTAGCTGAATATTTAAAAATAACAAAATCATCACCAGAGCGTTTACAGGTATGGTTTTGGGACGAGAGTGGATTTAGTTTAAGAGTGATAAGAAGAAAAACATGGGGAAAGAAAGGCAAGAGAAAAGAGGTGACAGGACAAAGAAGAAGGGGAAGAGTGAATATTATGGGAGGGTTGCGTTATCATGACAAAAAAAGAATAAATTTTGTGATTAAACAGGGAAATGCAGATGTGTTTTATGAACAGTTAAAATCTCTCAACTATTTTTTAAAACAGGAATGGATAGAAGCAGGAAATAAGCCTGAAGACTTTAATGATAATTCAGCTAAGATAGTGATTATTCTTGATAATGCTAGTTACCATAAAAGAAAAGATATTTTGGCTCGTATTGAAGCAGAAATGCCAAATATTATTCTGGAATTTTTACCACCTTATAGTCCAGATTATAATTTAATTGAACTGGTATGGCATTCAGCGAAATAATATATAGCCCACAGATTATTTGAATCAGTAGAACAGTTAGAAGAATTATTAAATAAATTGCTAAACGAAGGAGGTCTTATTATTAAATGGGAGCGCAAAGTTAAAAATAAAGGTAATGCTGTTTATTCGATTTAGCTGCACAACAGCTTACCAAGTATTAATTTTTATTTTAAAATCTCTCGCAGAAAGAGTCTGAGCAAGACTCCTGTACTAATAAAGCTCACCAAAAGTAACACTTAGTATTTTAATAGACGAATTTAAACAGATATTGCAAAATTTCTCTATCTAATGGAGGAATAAAGATACAAACAATAAATACTAAATAATTAAATATTCCGATCACCTGACGAACTTTAATACAATATTCCCCCGTTGATATCTGATAGCGGGGGCTTTTTTTATCAATTTTTTATCTAATTATACCAACAAATAATTTTATCTAAAAATTTATCTCTCTAAAGGAGGACTTGATAAATAGCGAATAATTATTAAATATTAAATAGCCCGATTACCCTACCGGACTTTAGCTCCAAACCCCCTCTTGTTATTAACCGTTCAAGAGGGGGCTTTATTCAGATATCAATTGATAATTGACAATTGAAAATTGATAATTGTTTGATTGCAGTTTAAAACCTATCCTTTCCATGAAAATGTGGCTGTCTATTTTCAATATTGGAATTTTTGAACATTTATCATTTATTATTTATGAGTTGTGATTAAGGATTACAATATTCACATAATCCCGGATCTGCAAACTGTTTACCATCAGGATATAATTTTTTCTCTATGAAATTACATTTGCGACATTGATAAATTACCGCCATAGTTAATAAAGTTGGTTGATGGCAACTTTCACAAGGTAAACCTTTAATTTTTTGAGTTATACTAAATCCAGGGGTAGAACATTGAGGACAACAACTATTAATTTTATTCAGCAAATCTTGGGTAGCTTTTTCGATATTCTTCATCCGCATTGGATTATAAAGCGCCCGCATATCAGTTTCTATATGTAAATTACCATCGGGGGAATTATTGAAAGCGAAATTCACAGCTTCCTGTAATTTTTCTGTGGTAGTTATACCTTTAATAATTTCAAGATTTTCAGGATTTGATTTTTCAAACCAAACCACTAAACCATGTTCAGGGAAACCGACTTTTTCAGCAAATTCTTCTGCTTCTGCTAAACTGCTAATAACTCGATGATTAAAGTTAGTATCAGTAGAAAAAACTTCGCCAACAATTTCTAATTCTTTTTCTTGATCTAAAAAAACAATAATTTCTCTGTTAGCATAAATATAAGGAAAACTGGGATGAGGTGCAAAACTTCCTTCACTAGCAATAGCTATAGTTTCCCCTGTCATCTCCATAGCTTTTTGTGCTTTTAATTTTGCAGTGGCAATTTGTGTATCTGGGCGTTTTATTTCTCTGGTAAATGTGCCAAAAACATCCGTGTTAAAATCCTGTGGTACAATAATCTTAATTCCTAATTCTTGTTGTAATAATGGGGCAATTACTTGTTCTTTATGGTGCATAGTTGCGATCACAGCCACACGGTTATTAAAGAGATTTTTCAATAATTGCTTTGTCATTACTGTTGAGACTCCCTGATAAATAATATTACAGAAGATTGCAGATCAATCAGGTACAGAATCAAAGGTGAAACCTAGATATAAAGAGAGAGGGCAACCACAGGGGGTTTGCCCCTACTGACTCCTGACTCCTGAATCTTACATTTTTATGGTGGGCAATGCCCACCTCAAAACTTAACTTTGCGCTTGGGGAACTTGATTATTTTGATTAACTTGATTCATTTCTGCCAACATTTTTTCTTTATTGCGTCTGCGAATTTTGGCATACATTTGAATACTAGCAGCCATGAAAATCACTAAACCAAAAATTAACCAAGCAGTAATATCTGTGGGTAGATTATTCTTGAAAATAGCCAACATGACAATGACAACTAATAACAAAGTCGGTGCTTCATTTAAAGCCCTTAATTGTTGTCCACTCCACTTACATTCATCGGCGGCTAACTGTTTCATTAATCTACCACAATAATGATGATAGATTAATAAAATACCCACAAAGCCTAATTTAAAATGTAACCAAGTTTCTTTTAACAAGTCTGGGTTAGTGGAAAGAATACCAATGGCCATCGCTACGGTGACGATCATTCCGGGGATGGTAATAATATGGTAAAGACGTTTTTCCATCAGTTGATACTGGTTTTTCAGTATCGTTTTTGCGGGTTCTGGTTCTTGGTTCGCTTCTGCGTGGTAAATAAATAAACGCACCAGGTAGAATAACCCTGCAAACCAAACTACAAAACCAATAATGTGAAAGGCTTTAAACCATGAATAAGCCATGAATTGTCACCTACCTTAGTCAATTTACAGATGATTGCATTTACTCTTATTATCAGGTTACGGCAATAGTTGACAAGGTTGCAGATTATCGCGGTAATTAGTAATTGATAATTGGTAATCAATTATTTCTGTCACCTGTCACCTGTCACCTGTCACCTGTCACCTGTCACCTGCTATGACGACGCACAAAGGGTAACAGGTCTTGTAAAATCACTTCATGATAATGTTCTTGGGGATAATGTCCCACATTATGTAACTTAATTATGTCCCCATCGGGTACAGATTTCACAAAACTTTCAGCCATATCTAAAGATAACCAAGGGTCAATGATTCCCCATTGTACTAAAATCGGTTTTTGCCATTCTTTAAAACCTGTTTCAATTTCTGACATGGCTTGATCCAGTTGCAAATTTCTAATTGTTGATAGTAAACTGCGACCAGATGCTGAAGTTTTCAAGAACGGTTTTCTATAAACATCTAAATCTTGATCTTCGATGCGATAACGACATCCACCTTCTAAGGTTCTATCCACTAATAAGGGATCTTGTGTCATCATTTCCCCTGCTAATGGTAAACCCATTTGTTGAATTTTCCAAGGTAGTTTAGCAGATGTAGAAATGGGAGCATTTAAAATGGCAATGTTGGCGATTTTTTGAGGATTTTTCAAGGCATATTGTAAACCAACTGAACCTAAAAATCCCTGCACAACTAAGGAAAAACGTTCTAATTCTATAGCTTGAATAAAGTCATCTAAAGCTTTGATAAATGCGTCGGGAGTGTAAGCAAAATCGCGTTTTTCTGGTTTTGCAGAAAAGCCGTATCCAATCCAATCTGGTGCGATCGCTCTTGTTCCCTGTGCTGCCAAAGCTGGTATAATATTTCTCCAGCTATAACTTTGGGAAACTATGCCGTGTAGTAATACCACTGGTAATAAATCACTTTGTCCAATGGGTTGGGCTTCCCGATAATACCATTCTAGGGAATTTACTGTTATCTTATGTTCTTTTATTGACACTTTATTTTCCGATCCTGAAAATGCAATGATATAGATCCCCGACTTCTAACATTAATTTATCATTTATTGTCAAGACTAAAAAACAAGTAGGGGATTATTGACTTTTATTTGACAACCTGATAAAATAAGGAGCTATTAAGAGATATCATAAAACAGTTAAATATTTTTTGTCAGAATAATGAATTAATAAAAATTAATACTTGTTCCTGTTGTGTAGGTGTTAAATTGTCTAGTTTTTCTAAAATATATTTTTTGTTTTCCAGTGCTGGATTCATCATGAAAATCCTTATCATTTGTAAAAAAATCTTCTTTAATTATATAGGCATCCGCTTTTATTTGTGAAAATATCCTAATTTTTTAATTGATTCTATCCTGTAAATCCTTTAATCCTGGATATCTTGATTCTGAAAATCTGCGTTTATCCGCGTTTATGTATTTATCCTGCAAACAAAGATTCTAAATCTTGACGACCATTGACAATTCTGAGAATTTCTACATGATCATCAACAAGTTGATAAAGAATGATGTAACCATTAAGAGGTATTCCCCGCATTCCTTTTCTGATGTGTTCGTAACTACGCCCCATTTGGGGAAATTGCAGCAAGTTTTCACACTTTCTCGTAAATTCTTGAAAAATCTTTTCTCCTGTTTCAATATTTCTAGTTAAAAAATATTCGGAAATGCTATCTAAATCTTTTATTGCTTGAGGTGAAATTAAACATTGATTCATTTTTTCGCCTCACGCGCATGGCGAAATTTGGCTTGCATTTGTTCAATGACTGTTTCTAAAGGAACTCCTTCACCTCGTTCTAATTCTGCTGCTGCTTCGTTGACTTTAATTCTCACATCTTCTACCCATTCTTCATATTCTTTTTGTGTTTCTTGTAACAATTGTAATGCTTGATTAATTACTGCTTGAGCATCAGGAAATTTACCTTGTGCTAGTTGGGTTTTAATAAACTGTTCTTGTTCTGGGTTTAGGGTAATATTCATGGTTTGTCTTCTGTGATTGATAATTTTTATTATAAACAATATGTAACTTGGGTTAGTTCCACCATGACAAGCATATTCCCATTCAGCCTCTAGTCTCTAGTTCCCATGCTCTGAGTGAGCAAGTCCTAAGTTGACAATTTCATAGACAAAACTATACTTGTATTGACAAAAATCAATATATTTTTAGGAAAAAATCAACTACTTGATATATAATACGGTGATATCAAGTATTGAATTGAGACTATTGCCGACGCGA
>NZ_JAQMTI010000087.1:0-16392 GCF_028329225.1 Sphaerospermopsis kisseleviana CS-549
GTTAATAACCCAGTCACCAGTCACCAGTCACCAGTCACCAGTCACCAATCACCAGTCACCAGTCACCAATCACCAATCACCAATCACCAATCACCAATTCCCTTTGTTTTTGAGAAAGGCGAAAATTGTCAATTGATCGCTTAGAATAAAAAGGTTGTCAAGAATCACGATATCCGCTATCATGGCTGTTCCTAAGAAGAAAACATCCAAATCTAAACGAGACAAGCGCCGCGCTACCTGGAGACATAAGGCTGTTGTGGAAGCTCAAAAAGCTCTTTCTTTGGGCAAATCAATTTTGTCTGGACGTTCTAAGTTCGTCTATCCCACTGCTGAAGAAGAAGAAGAAGAGTAATCATCTTTTGCACAGGAAAAGCACCAACCGCGCAGTTATGGGAGTGCTTTTTCTTTGCTTTGCTGATAGATAAAATCAACTACTACCCGCTAGACGCTGCGCGTTAATAGCGGATGTTTCCAGGAGGCAATATAATAGACCTCTCCAAAATAGAATGTATTAATTTGTCATAAGTTGTAGGGGCGAAGCTTATGGGCGATAATTTAACGGAAAAATCAGACATCTAAATATCCCATAAGCTTCGACCTGCCCCCATAAATAGGTTCCATAATTTCTTTTTTGGAGATGTCTAATGAAATTTTTTCAGAAACCAAGTCCAGAAGAAAGTGCAAAAGTTCCTCCTGGCCAACATTTAGCTAAAGGTTTTCCGGTTTTAACTTATGGTGCAACTCCCCAAGTCAGTATTGAGGAATGGGAGTTTCGCGTTTGGGGTTTGGTAAAACCGACTGTGTTTAAATGGTCAGATTTTCTAGCATTACCCCAATATGAATTTACAGCCGATTTTCATTGTGTCACCCATTGGACAAAACTTGATGTTAAATGGACTGGGATTAAAGTGACAGATTTTATGAGTTTGCTGGAAGTAGATCCCAAAGCTGCTCATATTATGGAACATTGCTATGGTGGTTACACCACAAATATTAGTATTCAAGATTTTGTCAGAGAAGAAAATTTCTTTGCTATTAAATTATTTGATGAACCATTACCCGCAGAACATGGTGGACCGATGCGGCTAGTTGTTCCCCATCTTTATGCTTGGAAAAGTGCAAAGTGGATCAATGGTTTAGAGTTTTTAGAACAGGAAGAATTAGGTTTTTGGGAACAAAACGGTTATCACCGTCGGGGTGAACCTTGGGCGCAAGAAAGGTATAGTAATTAGGGGTGACTGGTGACTGGGGATACAATTTGGATTTTGGATTTTGGATTTTGGATTTTGGATTGTATTTCATGAATCCAATCTAAAATCTAAAATCTAAAATTCTTCTGACTCCTGCTATAGTTCAGAATTTAAGAAGTTGCTTTAATATTGACAATTTGCCTTTGTAGGGAGGATATCTTAATTTTATGTCTAACCAAAAGGGATTTTTGAGAACACTTTTGTAATGGGAAAAAGTATCAAAACTAGCTTTACCATGATAACTACCAATCCCACTATTACCTACACCACCAAATGGTAAAGATGGTACAGTAAAATGAATGACTGTTTCATTCAGACAAACTGCACCAGAGGATGTTGTTTGTAAAATTTTCTGTTGTAGGTTTTTGTTTTGAGAAAATAAGTATAAAGTTAAGGGTTTTGGTTGAGAATTAATCCCAGTGATAGCTTCTTCAATGTCTGTATATTCAACTATTGGCAGGATGGGACCAAAAATTTCTTCCTGCATGATCGGATCTGTAAAGGAAACATTATTAATAATTGTGGGAGCAATATATAATTCACTTGCTTTGGTTTCTCCACCAATGAGAATTTCACCATCTTGCAATAAATTTTGCAATAAATTAACCAATCTATCAAAGTTGTTTTGATTAATTATCCTGGCATAATCTGGGCTGGTTTCTGGATGTTCACCATAAAATTCTTTGAGGCATTTTTCTAAATTAACTAATAATTTATCTTTGATTCTTTTATCGACTAAGATATAATTTGGAGCAATACAAGTTTGTCCAGCATTGATAAATTTACCCCAAATAATTCTTCTAGCTGTATGTTCTAAATGAATATCAACATCAACAATGCAGGGGTTTTTTCCACCTAATTCTAATGTTACGGGTGTGAGATTTTTGGCAGCAGCAGCCATGATGATTTTACCTACATGAGTGCTACCTGTAAAAAAGATATGATCGAATTTTTCTGTGAGTAGTTTTTGACAGGTTTCTATACCTCCTTCCACTACAGCAATATATTCTTCAGGAAAATATTTAGGAATCAGTTCAGCTATGAGTTTAGAGGTATGGGTGGCAATTTCTGAAGGTTTGAGAATGGCACAATTTCCCGATGCGATCGCACCAATTAAAGGTACAATTACTAACTGAAATGGATAATTCCAAGCACCAATAATTAACACTATTCCCAGGGGTTCTGGTTGAATTTTGGCTGAAGCTGGTAATAGTTGCCAAGGAACTCCTACTTTTTTGGGTTTAGTCCATTTTTTCAGGTTCTTGATAGCAAATTCAATTTCTTTAGTTGTTAAAATAATTTCTGAAGTAATAGCTTCTAATTCTGGTTTATGTAAATCTGCTTGTAATGCTTGAATAATTTCTGGTTCATGATTAATTATTAATTGTTTCAGGACGACAAGTTGTTGCTGACGAAAATCAATTTCTTGAGTTTGATTTGTAGCAAAATAGGTACGTTGTTGTTTGACAAGTTCACTAATTGAATATTCGTTTATCATGGTAATTATCGGGATTATCCAAAATGTGTAAGTTGATTTTTATATCAAAATAGAAAATTATCCTATTGCTTGATACAGCAGATTTCATTGTTATGAGGTACAAATCATCATAATAAAACTTTTGTGGCAGTCTGCCCATAGTATACCTCATTACACCGGAAATTGCTCTATGATTGAACCGCAAAGAACGCAAAGTACACAAAGGAAAGAGAGTTTCAGAGAGTTTTATGTGTGGCTGCGGTTATTTTGCCCGTGCGAGGAGATTTTGCTGTCATAGGATAGCTATCAAGGTAAATTCAACCTTTCTTAGATTACCTGTATTTGTACCGATAAACAATATAGATCCCTGACTTCTTTAAGAAGTCGGGGATCTGGGTATTGGGTATGAGTTTTGTCAAATTACACCAGTGTTAATGACAGCAATTTATCAATGGACAATTGATGGTTTTTGATGGTTTTTTTCTTTCTTGCTGACGGCTGAATGCTTACACTTTAATATCTCAAAATTGCCGCCACTTTTGCCCCATTTGGCATTTCTTCTGATTCAAGAGTATAAACTTTGCCACCATTTAATAGTGTATGCACAGCCGCAAAATCTAACATATCTTGATCATCTGGTTCTGGTTCGGTGTGCAAATCCACAGTCGTATTTTCAGGATCAAATTTTCCCCATTTCTGCTCATCTATAGATACTAATAAAGAATCAACTCGGTGATAAAAAGCCGCCGGAATAATTTCTTTAATATCACTAACAGCTTTTCCTGTTTCTTCACCAGCTAATTGTTCATAAAGTTCTATTGCTGCTTTTTTATTTTGTTGAAATGAAGGTGCAACAATTCGCCAAGCTTCATCATGTAATTGTTGTAAATTGAGAAGTTCTGGATTGCCATTAATGCTTTCGTCTAAGAAATAGGGATAGGTATTTGCAGCTTGGTAAATCGGGAATAAATATTCTACTCCTGCTAACACTAAGGGCGCTTTTTCATCCCTTAATTTTTCATGTAATGCTTCATCAACAGCGTAAAAAAATTGTAAAATATCATCTTCATGTTTCTCTCGATCAGGGCTACCTTGTCCATGAAATGAACCTGGATGTTGAGCAGCAGAGGTTCTTCCTCTGGGTGTACCAATTCTGTGCTGAACACCTTTTTGTAACTCGTCTTCTAGAAGAGTTTCTTCTAGACGATGTGGCATATTTTCTACTTCCACTTCTTTCAAACTATGCCCTGTACCTGCAAACAATTTTACATCTTTTTGACTCAAAGCCAAAACATAAAATTTTCCATCATTGTTAATAAAATGCAGTAATGGCTTGAGGTGAAATTGTTCATCAACTACAACTAATTCCGGAAATTCAATTGGTAAACAATAGTAGCGCAAGAAATTTTGGGAAATAAAAATTACTAATCCTTGATTTTGGTGTTCCCAAAAATCACCCCTATCTAATTCTCTAGCAGGTTGCAGAAAATCAAGAACTTCGGTATGTCTGATACCCATTGCTTCTAAACGTTCTTCTGCTGACCGCATTAAATTTTTGAAGCGAATAGGATTTTGGCGAATTTCTGCCCCTGCTTTTTGCGTAGGCATATATATAGATACAGATGGAGATTGGGGATTTTCTACTAATATTTTGAGTTCATCAATAGATAAAAATGCCATATTATTATTCATTCCACGTCAATAAGTAGGTTTTGAGAATGTATAGCAGGAGTCAGTCAGTAGGGGCAAACCCCCTGTGGTTGCCCTCTTGTAGTGGGAGTTTCATTATCATCATTATCAATTGATGTCCTAACCATCCTGTCAACGGCTATATCTTTATTTCAACCTCTGACGCATTATTTCTGCATCTTTCTTTTGATAAGAAATTATCTATTTTTTTTTATTTTTTATGTCTTTCTTTTGATAGATTCTTATTACCAATTATCAATTATCAATTATCAATTATCAATTATCATTACTAGCTTTTGACTTAGGATATGCAATCCGTTTATGATGAAATTGTTGCCAAACTTCCACAAAGATTAAAGCAATCTTTGACATTTCCTCTCTAGTCAAACCAGAATCTACTAATTGCCCTTCTTGCCATTTACCACGAATAATATTATTCAACATATTTAATGCTTGTTCTGCTGTGGCATCTTTCAAACTTCGCAACGCTGCTTCACAGGAATCCGCTAACATGACAATTCCTGTTTCTCTAGATTGAGGAATTGGTCCATCATAGCAAAAATCAGCTTTATCTACTATAATACTAGGGTTATCTTTAGCAATTTGTTGGGCTTGGTGATAAAAATAGGCGATCGCCATTGTTCCTTGATGTTCAGGAATAAAAGCTTGAATCGCAGTCGGTAAACTATGCTTTTTCGCCATCATTAAACCCTCAGTTACGTGCTTTTTAATAATTGCTGCACTTTTCCAAGGATCTTTAATTTCTGTCTCATGTTTATTTGGTCCACCCATTTGATTTTCAATAAATCCTAAAGGGTCGTGCATTTTGCCAATATCATGGTATAATGTACCAGCCCTAACCAATTCAACATTACAGCGCAGTTTTTTCGCCGCAGTTTCCGCCAAAGTGGCCACAAATAAAGTATGTTGGAAAGTTCCCGGAGTTTCCGTAGCCAGGCGCTTTAACAAAGGACGGTTAGGGTTAGCTAGTTCTGCCAAGCGGATGGGTGTAATTAAATCAAACAACTTTTCTAAATACGGACTTAAACCCAAGGCGATAATACTCCAAGCCAAACCAGATAAACCAAATAACAGCGCATCTTGCAGAACCATATACCAAGCAGAAACGAATGCAGCACCAGCCAGTAAATTCAGGATTAAATAAATACTACCTTGAGTTAAAGCAATAACAATACCTAATAATGCCAATTCTTCGCGGGATTTGAACCTTTGAGCTAAATAACTACTTAAAATTCCGCCAGAAGCACCAGCTACCAGACCAATCTTACTAATTTCTATGCTGATTGGTAATATTAGCGACAATAAGCCCACAACTGTCACGCCCAAAGTACCGCCGTAAAAGCTTCCTAACAATAAACCAATGGCGATCCAGGTAGCATAAGGCACACCAATTGCCAAGACACTAGGAATACTCAAAGTTAGTAATAATATCAACAGGCGATCGCTTGCTCGCAAATGACTACCAACTCGCCTTTCTGCCCAAACAAAAACACCTATAGCCGCACTCACCAAACCGGCTAAACCCATCAAACCCAGCCAATTCACCTCTCGGCGATTCAGGTGATAATAATCCAGGACATCAAATGTCCATTGTGTAATCTTTTCACCTTTCTTGACAATCACTTCTCCTCGTCTCACCTTTTTGATCACAGATGGAACTTGCTCTGCGGCCAGTTGTGCCTGTTGTTGGGTTTTTTCTGCATCTGTTTGCAGATTTGGTCGTAATACAACCAACAATACTTTAGTGGCTAAGGATTCCGCTTCACCTGGTACAGAAATTTGTACTTGTAGACTCACTGCATCCTGTAAGATACTAGGGGGTAATCCTGGAGCTATGCCTTGAGCAAGTATCCTTTCTGCACTTTGTTTGATTCCCGTTTTTGCTATTTTCCAGTCGTCATCTGACAGATCCAAAAACCCAGTTTGCCCATATACTGGTTTTTTTCGTTCCGCCTCCATCTGTAACAGTTTGGCAATAGCTTGACCATATTTTTCTCTCACTTGAGATATTTGGGCAACCAGTAAAGATAGATTTTTTTCTGAGTTAGTGACACTGTAAGCTTTTAGTTCTGCTAATGTCTGGTCAAAATTATTTTTGCTAGTCTTGCTTTCCTTAGTAGTTGCATTTGTTGATAATGTTGATACAGGACTAGGCACAGACCGAGAAAATTGATGTCTGTCTGCTGTCCTGAACTTAGGCATTGACTTATTTTCTTTTTGATGATTTTCTAAAGCTTGTTTTAGCTGTTCCCATTCCGATTCTAAACAAGAACGAAGATATTGCTGGGTGGGAATAGGCAAGATAGAAACATCGAAAAAAGGAAAAGGTTCAGTGATATCACGAATTTCATCGCCATCTTCCAGCAGTTGGCGCAAATTTTCTTTAATTTGCTCATTTTTCTGGGTATTGATCATCAATACAGGGTGAGATTTTTCCTGTGCTGCTTTGCGTTCTGCTTCTGTTTGTTCTCGGTCTTCAATACTGGCAGAATAGGGAGCAATAAATGTTTGTGGGGCAAAAGTCCCGATTTTCATCTGGGGCTGGTTGTATAATTCATGACCTATAACACCTGTTAAAGATACCACAGCAATGAATAAAATCACCGTATAACGCTGTTGGTGTACCCAGTTGAAAACAACGGCATAAATACCATGATTACGTTTCCAGGATTTTGGTGTTGATTGAGGAGCTTTTCTACCTTGTAGATGTCCACCTTCCTCACTGGTAGGTAATAAATACAGCAGTAGATTTTTGATAATAGTCCTGAAAAGTTTTTGATGACGGCTTTGATTTTGGGAACTGCTCACCGAACCAAGCCACTTTCTTTTCCGGCATAACACTTTGTACTGTCGCCGCCATTGTCTCAATTGCTTGGCCAAGGACTGCAAAAATCGCTGCGTTTTCATTGTGAGTGATTTTTTGACACCTTTTACTTTTGATTTTTCAACGCGGGCGAATTACACGAGGTGCTGCAAAAACGGAAAGTGGAACCAATTCCCAATTTATCTTACATCCTTCTTTTGTCAACTCCTGGATATTTGGACTAATATTATACACACCTGACCAGACTGCTACAAGAGTATCAGCTAATTCTAACATCACATAACAGCTACTCATGCCCCATACTGGCTGATTAAAGGCTGATAATACAACTTGCCAATTAACAGGAATCCCCTCTATGCTGTTATATGCCCCTGATAAAGCTCCTGCCAAAGCACAACACCAAGAGTTTTGCTCTCTTAAATTGCTCTTAGCTCGCAAAACTGTCAATCGGAAATCTTCTAAGGTACTCAAAAAGCAGTAAAAGGCTAAGGCAATATTGTTACTGAATTTGTCTTGCTTACTAAATTCAGTTTGCGCTTGTGCTAATCCTGCTCCTTGCTCTAATAAAGTATTGACTTTTAATAAATTTTGTGGTATTTGTGTCTTGCTTTCTCCCAAAAAATCCATCGTTTCGGGAATGAGCGTGGAAGGATCAAGTTTTTCTGTCAGAGATTTGGCGATCGCATATCCTAAAACTAAAGCTGCATCTCTCACTACTGGGTTAGCATCCCAAATTTGTAATAATTGCAGCAGGTTATATTTAAGTTTAACAGTATCTTCGTGAAAAAAAATTGCTACTGGCAAGGTGGCTAAAATTATTTTTCCCCAAGCATGATCAGTATTTCCTACATCCAAGGATGCTTGTTTGTAACACTTTAACCAGTCTTCTGCATCTAATTTACCTAATTTAATTAAACTTTTACTACCCAGAACCGCAATTTCCTCTAAATCACTAACATTCTGAGTAGCTAAAATTTCTCCTAACAATGCTCCCAGGAAAATACCTCTAACCCGATTGACGAGAGAATAACGCATAATTGGTGACTGGTGACTGGTGACTGGTGATTGGGAAGATAAAAACAGAAATTCCGCTGCTGACTCCTGTTAATTTTTCAGTCTTAAATGATTCACCAATGCCTGTAAACCCAACAAATAACTTTGGACACCAAAGCCACTAATTTGGCCTATTACCACTGGGGCAATATAAGAATGATGACGAAAATCCTCTCGGCGGTAAATGTTGCTTAGATGTACCTCTACTGTGGGTAAATTTACAGCAGCGATCGCATCTCGTAAAGCTACACTGGTATGGGTATATGCCCCGGCATTAATTATAATTCCCTCGTGTTGTCCTAATGCCCCGTGAATTGTATCTATCAAAACACCTTCATGATTTGACTGCAAAGGCGTAACTTTCGCCGTTAATTTCTGGGCTTCTGCTGCTAATAGGCGGTTAATTTCCTCTAGGGTGAGAGAACCGTAAATACCCGGTTCTCGCTGTCCCAACAAATTGAGGTTAGGTCCATGCAGCACTAAAATACTTAAAGGCAGCAAAGTTCACTCCAATATCTTCAGGTCATTAGCGACGACGGGAGCGTTCATTCACAGGAATCGGAATTAGTTCCGGTTCGGGTTCAGCTTCGGGATCTAGTAACGCTTCAACTAGCTTCCGCGCTAATTCTTTCAGCTTTTCCAGTACCTTGTCTATATAGTCCATTTAACTGAACGCTCCTGAGATACTACCTCAAATTTAACTAACAGGATCATAGAAACTGGCTATTTGTAGCTTTTTTCGTTTCTTATCAAGTTGATAGATTCCTGTGTTTCCAGACTTAAACCAAGTGAAAATTTGGTTTTGTGTCCTTCCTTACTTATTAGATTATCACAATGATCAGGGAATGGGTAAGAGGTAAAATTTCGTAATTTCCCATCCCTTTAGTCTCTAATTTGATGCTTGTTTTTTCTTGCTGCTACTGGTAGATGATTTAGTAGTAGTTGATTTAGTTTTAGCAGTAGTTGTTTTACTGGTTTTGCTAGTGGTTTTGCGTGTAGATTTAGTAGATGCTTTAGCTTGCAACAATTCTAATGCTTCTGACAGGGTAATATTTTCTACTGTCTTACCTTCCGGTAGACCTACATTAGTTTTGCCGTGCTTAATATAATGACCATAGGGACCTTCGTAAATATTTACAGGTGCATCATCATCGGGATGTATCCCCAATTCTCTTAAAGCGGCTTTAGATTTACTGCTGCTAGAACTGCGCCCCTTTTTTGGTTCTGCGAATAACTCTAATGCACGTTCCAGGGAAATTGTCAATACATCATCAGTTGCTTTTAAAGAACGGTAATCTTTACCTTCTTTACCCTGATCATGAACTACATAAGGTCCAAATCTTCCTAAACTAGCTTTAATTTTTGCCCCTGTTTGTGGATGTTCGCCCAAGAGTCGGGGGAGTGCCAACAAACCCACAGCCATCTCTAAAGTCAGATTTTCTGGTGTGACTCCTTTGGGAAGGGAAGCTTGTTTAGGTTTGGGGTTTTCCTCGGTTTTGTCACCCAACTGTACATAAGGTCCATAAGTGCCAATCTTCACATAAATTGGTTCACCTGTTTCGGGATGTCGTCCCACTTGATCAGGTCCTACTGTTTTTTGTCTGAGCAGGACTTCTACCTGTTTGGGATCTAAATCAGCGGGTGTGAGGTCTTTAGGAATGGAAGCTGTCACCACTCCATCACCATTATCTACTTCAATGTAAGGACCAAATTTACCAATGCGGACTTTAGCATTTAAGTTTTCTAATTCTACTGTTTTAGCTTTAGTGGGATCAATTTGATTTTCCTGTTCTTTCACCAAGGTTTCTAAACCTTGTTCTCCGAGATAAAATTTCTGGAGATAGGGTAGCCATTGAGCTTCACCTGTAGCAATATCATCCAGGGTTTGCTCCATTTTCGAGGTGAAGCCTGGATCAACAATATCGGGGAAGTGTTTTTCTAGTAAGTCGGTGACAGCAAAGGCTGTAAAAGTAGGAATTAAAGCATTATTCACCAACTGAGCATAACCTTTGTCGATGATTGTACCAATAATGCTGGCGTAGGTACTAGGACGACCAATACCTTCACTTTCCAAGGTTTTTACCAAACTTGCTTCAGTATATCTAGCGGGGGGTTGGGTTTCATGTCCTATTGCTTCTAGTTCTGCACAGGTAGGATGATCGCCAACTTTCAGGGCTGGTAAAATTACCTCTTGGTCTTCTAATGCTGCTTCTGGATCATCGGACCCTTCGACGTAGGCGCGGAGATAACCAGGAAAATCTATCCGCTTACCAGAGGAACGAAAACCCGCATCTTCAACTTGCAATTGTACAGTAATTTGAGTTTGGCGAGAGTCAGCCATTTGTGAAGCAACGGTACGCTTCCAAATTAAATCATAAACTGCAAATTCTCGTCCGCTTAAACCAGTTTCTTGGGGAGTGCGGAAAGTGCTACCAGCAGGGCGGATGGCTTCGTGTGCTTCTTGTGCGCCTTTGGATTTGGTAGTGTATTGTCGGGGTTGGGGGCTGAGATATTCCTTACCGTACTTTTGTTCTACACAACTGCGAGCAGCGGCGATCGCCTGATCTGACAAATGCACCGAATCAGTCCGCATATAGGTAATATACCCTTGCTCGTACAAATTTTGAGCAATTCGCATTGTATCCCGTGCGGAAAGACGCAGTTTACGGTTAGATTCTTGTTGCAGCGTCGAAGTGGTAAAGGGTGGTGCGGGTTTACGAGTGACTGGACGTTCTTCCATATCGGCCACAGTCCAGGTTTTGTCCTGCAAACGCTCCTGAAGTGCTAAAGCTTGTTCCTCATTTAATAACACCACATTGCGTCCAGCAGCTATTTGTCCGGTTGCAGGGTCAAAATCGCTACCTGTGGCAATTTTCGTGCCTCCCAGGGTAATTAATTGGGCGCTAAATGATGTTTTTTCATGTAAGAGACTGGCTTTTAAATCCCAATATGTACCTTCATGAAAAGCTCGGCGTTGACGTTCCTTATTTACCAACAACCGCACCGCCACAGACTGCACTCGACCCGCAGAAAGTCCCCAGGCGATTTTTTTCCACAGCAAAGGTGATAGGGTATATCCGACCAGTCGATCTAAAATGCGTCTGGTTTCTTGGGCGCGAACTACTTGTTCATCAATTTCGCGGCATTGTTTTAAAGCTTTTTTAATCGCGTCCTGGGTAATTTCATGAAACACCATGCGCTTTGTCGGCACTTTGGGTTTCAGCAATTGGTATAAGTGCCAACTGATGCTTTCGCCTTCCCGGTCTTCGTCAGTTGCCAATATTAATTCATCGGCATTTTTTAGGGCATCTTTTAACTGGGTGACAACTTTCTTTTTATCTTTGGGGACAACATACACCGGTTCAAAGTCGGCTTCTATATTTACCCCAAGCTGCGCCCATTTTTCCCCTTTGACAGCAGCAGGAATTTCACTAGCTGACTGGGGTAGGTCACGGACGTGACCCATTGAAGCTTCTACCTGATAGTCTTTTGGCAGGTAGTTGCGAATGGTGCGAGCTTTGGTTGGAGATTCGACGATGACGAGAGTTGACATGGAAATTTCAAAAAAAAAGAATAGCTGTGAAGCTAAACAGTCAAGTTGAGATAATTTTGGCGAGATGTCAAGATCAAATATCACGCCTAAGCAGTGATTTCATCCTGACACAAATTGCCCCAAAAGGGGAAAATTGCTCTCAACTTCAGGTGCAGTGCTGCTTTGGAGATTTAAACAAGCAACTGCCAAAAATCAATTACCTGGTATTTCCATCTTTAACTTATCTGAGGCATAATTGGCGAATCAGTACCATCAATTCACCCCAGTCTGTTACAAACTTTATTGATTATCATAAGTGCTTGTGATATTTACCATATTTCATCATAAATAACCATAATAGCCAGATTAAGCCTTGCCTATTTGGCAAATATGTTAGCATAGGGGAGAATTAGAGAAATAAGTTCGACGATACGGTGCTTGCGGTTAGCAATAATTTCAAGTTCAAGCGGCTCGACGGATAGACATCTCTGCATCAATGGATTCTGGAGAGTTTCATGTCAATCTACGTAGGGAACCTATCCTACAAGGTCACACAAGAAGACCTAAGTAAAGTATTTGCTGACTACGGTACTGTTAAACGAGTTCAGTTACCCACAGATCGGGAAACTGGCCGCGTACGAGGCTTTGGTTTTGTAGAAATGGAAACCGCCGCCGAGGAAGAGGCAGCTATTCAAGCTTTAGACGGTGCTGAATGGATGGGGCGTGTAATGAAAGTTAATAAGGCTCGACCAAAAGAGGAGAAAGGTGGTCGTAGTGGTGGTAATTGGGGCAAAAATAGCGGTGGCTATTAACAGTTGACTGTTAACTGTTATATATTTATCACAATTTTGGCAGTTCAGTAGATTACTGGACTGTTTGTTTTTATTGGTTAGGACTGACATTTTTTTCTTTTTTTACCGGGTAAGGGGAGAGGTTTAAAACCTGGAATAAAACAATTGTCAATTGTCAATTGTCAATTATCAATTGATAAATGCAATTTTGGTGAATAACTATAGATAGAATGAACTCAGTTAGCCTTAATCTCTAATCACCAAAACCTATACATCTCATGGATTTTGCTAATATTGCATCCCAGTTGAATGCGGGAACTATTCTACCAGAGGGAATTGTGATTCTCACCCTCTTGGGGGTTTTGATTGTGGATTTGATTTTGGGGCGCACATCTTCTCGCTGGATCGGATATCTGGCGATCGCTGGTTTATTCGCCGCGATTGTCGCCCTATACTTTCAATGGGATTCTACCAATCCTATCGGTTTTACTGGTGGCTTTAACGCTGATGATTTGAGTATTGTCTTTCGCGGTATCATTGCTCTATCTGCCGCTGTCACCGTCTTGATGTCTATTCGCTATGTAGAGCAAAGTGGTACTGCTCTAGCCGAATTTATCGCTATTTTATTAACAGCTACCTTGGGAGGAATGTTTGTCTCCGGTGCTAGTGAGTTGGTGATGATTTTCATCTCCCTAGAAACCCTGAGTATTTCCTCTTATTTGTTAACAGGTTATACTAAGCGTGACCCCCGTTCTAATGAAGCTGCGCTGAAATACCTGTTAATTGGAGCTTCCAGCACAGCCGTATTTTTATACGGTGTATCATTGTTGTATGGTTTATCCGGTGGACAAACGGAACTGAGTGCGATCGCTAACGGTATCGCTACAGCAAATGTAGGTCAATCTCTAGGTTTAGTCATTGCTCTTGTTTTCGTTATTGCTGGTGTGGGTTTTAAAATCTCCGCTGCACCCTTCCACCAGTGGACACCAGACGTTTATGAAGGCGCTCCCACCCCAGTAATCGCTTTTCTATCCGTCGGTTCTAAAGCAGCCGGTTTTGCTTTAGCTATCCGCTTGTTAACCGTAGTTTTCCCCGTCGTTGCAGACGAGTGGAGATTTGTTTTCACCGCCCTGGCAGTCTTGAGTATGATTTTGGGTAACGTGGTTGCCCTGGCTCAAACCAGCATGAAACGGATGTTAGCTTATTCATCCATTGCCCAAGCCGGCTTTGTGATGATTGGCTTAATCGCTGGTACAGATGCAGGTTATTCCAGCATGATTTTTTACTTGCTAGTTTACCTGTTTATGAACCTGTGCGGTTTTATCTGCGTTATTCTCTTCTCTCTGCGGACAGGTACAGATCAAATTGCTGAATACTCTGGTTTGTATCAAAAAGACCCACTGCTTACACTAGGTTTAAGTATCTCTCTCTTATCCTTGGGTGGTATTCCCCCATTAGCAGGGTTTTTTGGGAAGATTTACCTATTTTGGGCAGGTTGGCAAGCTGGCCTTTATTGGTTAGTATTGCTAGGTTTAGTGACTAGCGTTGTTTCCATTTATTACTACATTCGTGTAGTGAAAATGATGGTAGTCAAAGAACCACAAGAAATGTCCGACGTAGTGAAGAATTATCCTCAAGTACGTTGGAATTTACCTGGTTTTAGACCTTTACAAGTTGGGTTGATAGCAACTTTAATTGCTACAACTATATCCGGTATTTTGTCAAATCCTTTGTTTACTTTAGCTAATAATTCTGTTGCGAATACTCCGATTTTGCAAGCAGCAAAAGTTGCGAATACACAAGCAAGCGTAATTGTTACTGAGGCAGCAGAGAAATTGTAGTTTGATTAATGGGTGATGGGTGATTAACTCATTGCCCATTTTTTTAAGGAGTTCAGAAGTTCAGAATTATGATTGTTTAATTTTCTGACAAAAAAAATTATAAAAATTAACTCGCATAAAATCTTCCTTGTCTACTTTCCCTGCTTGTCTTCCAGATCCTGCCTCAACAGATAATATTAAAAACCTACTCCTCTGATCCCCTACCCCCTGCCTCTTACCAAAAATCCCCTTAGCCGCATAATGCCAAGGGGATAAACTTTTTCAATACAGTCAATAAATTATTTACAACAAATATCATACCATCGGATACAGTTGACCAAGGCAAAAATTATGCTATGATCAGCGACGATAATGGAGGTAAGTAACTAAAAACCCTCTAGGGTGGTTTAGTAATATCCGTGCTGCCGCTCTGGTTCTGGTTGTACCATTGCAAAGTTTGAGCCATCGTATAAGTAACGGTTTGCTTCTTCCTCTAAACGGTGGATCAGATAGGGTTCTATAGCGTTACTTTGTCGCAGTGCGGCTAAAAATCCATCCAAATACATCCGCATATCATCCATACGATAGCCGCGATTCCATAACTCGACGAAGGCGTCAGTCAGTTTTTGGTAATAGCGAATGGTTTGTGTGTCTTGGAGCATAACTGCCGTGTTAATCTCTAAAAAATGAGAATTGTATATGATTCACGCTTGAAAGAGAAGTATGACTTCCTTCTTTAGTATTAACCCAAAGTTAATATTTAGACGTTGGGTCAGACCCCCCAAAGCTGTAAGCATGAACAAATCCTATTTACAAAATTTGATTGTAGGATTGTTATCTAAAACTGTCCTTGTAACTTAGCCTCTCACTCAATAGATAGATTTTGCAGGTTTGTTTTTCCAGTTTACTATACTTTTTAAGTTGGATGGTCAAGCAAAGGAAATTTTGGTTAATTCTCAGACATAAGCACAAACAGAATCTTTATAACCACGTCCAAAATTAAATTTATCTAAATTTCTTGTAAGGTTTTCTTTGAGCAAATGTAAAGATAATATCAACTGAAGTAACAAAAACTACAAAACCTTGAGCCTGAGATTGTTAATTTGAAAATCATCGACGCTAAGGGGTCTTGCAACTGTGGGATCGGTTTGTATTGAAATTGTTGAGGGGAATCCCCATCTGAGGTCGTTGCTGGGTTGGCACTTGCAACAACTGGAATACAGAGTACATCAAGCCGCCAGTATTTACCAAGCAAGGGAAGTGTTTTTAAGTCATCAGCCAACCCTGGTTATTCTCGATGCGGACTTATCAGATGGTGACGGTATCGAATTTTGTCATTGGTTAAATCGTCAGGATCAGCCTTTAATTCTCATGTTATCTGCTCGCAATAATGAAGCGGATATTGTCGCCGGTTTAAAAGCTGGAGCAGATGATTATTTAAGCAAACCTTTTGGAATGCAGGAATTTTTGGCGCGGGTAGAAGCACTAATTCGCCGTAAACGCATACCAACTGCACCAGCTTATTTGGATTATGGCAGTTTACAAATTGATTTAGTACAGCGCCGAGTCCGTTTTCAAGGGGAGTTTATTGATTTAACACCCCAGGAATTTAGTTTACTTTATGTTTTAGCCCAGGCGGGTGGAGTACCTTTGAGTAGGTCAGAGTTACTGCGTCGTGCTTGGCCAGATGCTATTGATAATCCCCGGACTATTGATACTCACGTTTTATCATTGCGGAAAAAGGTGGAACTTGATCCGCGTCAACCCAGTTTAATCCAAACCATTCGTAATGTTGGCTACAGATTTAACATGGAAATTTTAAACGCTACTGTTCCACCTGCACAACCTAAGTTAACGAAAGAGAGATTTACCAATCCGCGTTCTACCCTTGCAACTCAAAGCACTTGATGGGGACTGGGGACTGGGGACTGGGGA
>NZ_JAQMTI010000088.1:0-19894 GCF_028329225.1 Sphaerospermopsis kisseleviana CS-549
ACTGGGGACTGGGGACTGGGGAAGCAGGGGGAGAATATTAACTTTTGCCTCCTGACTCCTGACTCCTTGATCTCCTGACTCCTGACTCCTGACTCCTACCCCTTGCCTTCTGTTGCTAAATTAACAATGGATGTAACTCTACCAAAAATCAACAATGGTATCTAATACTGCATCATTTCCCGATATTCAAAATCATTGGGCGCGGTTATTTATTCAGGCTTTAGCCCAACGGCGAATTTTAAATGGCTATCCTGACGGTAGTTTTCGCCCTAATACCCCTGTTACTCGTGCTGAGTTTGCGGCGATTATAGCTTCTGTACTGACAACAACCAAAAAACGGGATTATGTACCTTTTGGAGATGTACCTGTTACACTTTGGGCTAATAGTGCAATTAGAAAAGTTTACGAAACTGGATTTTTGGTTGGCTACCCTGATCGGACTTTTCGCCCTAATGATAGTATTTCCAGGGGTGATGTTTTAGTTGCGATGGTTAATGGTTTGGGAATTGCTAGTCAAGTCCAAGCTGATTTAGTTAGTAGTTTAGGACAAATCTATCAAGATGCGGCTACAATTCCTAATTATGCTATCAATCAGGTGGCGATCGCCTCTCGTGTTGGTTGGGTGGCTAGTTATCCAAATATTAAATTACTCAACCCCAGAATAGCTGCGACTCGTGCTGATGTGGCTGTGATGGTATACCAAGCTTTGGTATATCTGGGAAGGGCGGAAAAAATTGCTTCTGAATATATAGTAGTACCACCATCGTCTGGAAACCAACCCAGGACTGTAAGGGTAAGTCATAACCGGGAGTTCCGGGGTGCTTGGATCACCACTGTGTGGAATAGTGATTGGCCTTCCAAACCAGGGTTGAGTGTGGAACAACAGAAAACGGAATTACTGCAAATTATTCAACAATTACAATCTTTAAATTTTAACGCCCTAATTTTACAGGTGCGGCCAGAAGGGGATGCTTTATATGCTTCTAGTTTAGAACCTTGGAGTGCTTGGATTACGGGAACTCAGGGAAAAGCACCAGAACCATTTTATGATCCTTTGGAATTTGCGATCGCTGAATGTCATAAACGTAATATTGAAGTTCATGCTTGGTTCAATCCTTACCGCGCTAAAGCAACTACTAAAAGCGGGTTTAATGTCGGTCCCCATATAGCTATAACTAATCCAGAAGTTGTTTATCAATGGGGTAATCAGTTATGGATGGATCCTGGATCAAAAATTGTTCAAGATCGAGCTTATAATGTGATTATAGATGTTGTCAATCGCTACGATATAGATGGCATTCATCTAGATGATTATTTTTATCCCTATCCTATATCTGGTCAATCATTTCCTGATCAAAAAACTTATGGAGTTTATCAAGCTAATGGAGGTAAACTCAGGTTAGAAGATTGGCGAAGGGAAAACGTTAATCAAATGGTGTTGCGTTTATCAGAAGGAATTAAAAAAACTAAATCTCATGTTAAATTTGGGATTAGTCCTTTTGGTATTTATCGCCCTGGACAACCACCGGGTATTGTTGGTTTAGATGCCTATAATGCCCTTTATGCTGATTCTAGAAAATGGTTGCAAGAAGGTTGGATAGATTATTTAGCACCGCAACTTTATTGGCGGACTGATCAAACACAACAAAGTTATGAAGTGTTGTTGAACTGGTGGACTCAAGTCAATACTAAACAGCGACATATTTACGCTGGTAACAATATTTCCAAACTAGATGGGAAAGCTTGGAAAAATTCGGAAATTGAAAAACAAATTCTCATTTCTCGGAACTTAGCTAAAAATTTGTCCTTGGGAAATATATTTTTTAGTATGAATTCTATCAAAGAAAATGTCCAAGGTATTGCTGATCAATTTAAACAGGTTTATTATTCTCGTCCGGCCATAATTCCTACTATGTCATGGCAAAGTCAAAATCCTCCTTCTCCTCCCAAAGAAATTAAATTTGAAAATGGTAGATTAAATTGGGAAAGAGGTGATGATAAACCTGTGCGTTCTTGGACTCTTTACCGTCAAAGTGGCGATAATTGGATCATTCAACGCATTTTGTCTGCTGGTACTACTTTTGCTACTGTACCACCAGGTACTTATGCGGTGTGTGCAGTGGATAGGTTGGGTAATGAGAGTGTGGGTGTAGTAATTACTGTAACTTAATCTGAGGAAGGCAGATGATTATGGCGATCGCACTTTGGCTATTTTGGGCAAGGTGCGTTTTTTAACTTCTGTCTAGAGGTGAAGTCTCAACCCAAACAACAACAAATATTAGAAATCATCGAGACAATTTTAATTTACAAATTTCCAAGAATGAAGAGGGAGGAAATAGAATCAAGGGTAAAATACAGTAATGGTAAGTTTGGGTTTTCTGTGCAGAAACGGATTTACAGCACTTACCGGTGTTATGAGGTACAGAGATGAATCATAAAACTCTTGTGGTGCGGGCATCTTGCCCGCTACTGGTGTACTTCACTCACTGAAAAGTTACTAGGTATGAAATTATGGAAGAAATATTAACTCTCAAAAATCTACTCCTACAAGGTGACTTTCAAGGTGCATTAACTATAGTTGAAGAATTAGAAGAAATGAGTCGCAATGATATTATCAAAACCATTCGCAGTTATGCAATAATTTTACTCATTCACCTCATTAAACAACAAGCGGAAAATTGCTCAACTCGTTCTTGGGAAGTTTCCATTAGAAACTCAGTGAGAGAAATTCAACGGGAAAATAAACGCCGTAAATCTGGAGGTTATTATTTAACACAAGAAGAATTATTAGAAACTTTAGCAGAAGCTTATTTAAATGCTATTGATGAAGCTTCCCTAGAAGTCAAAGAAGGTATTTATGAAGCAGAGGAATTAGAGAAACTGGTGAATAAATCAGAAATTATCAATTATGCTTTAGATTTAATACTACCAGAAAACTAACAAAAATTAAATAAGGTAGGTTGGGTTGACGTTAGGAAACCCAACATTTACTTACTTTTGTTGGGTTGCGCTGTCGTTTATATTGGGATAGGTTGACGTTAGGAAACTCAACATTTACTTACTTTCGTTGGGTTGCGCTTTCGCTTAACCCAACCTACAAACTACAAAATAACAAAAAATAAATGAAACAAAGACTAGATACACTATTAGTAGATTTGGGTTTATCTCCTTCCCGTCAACAAGCACAAAGACTAATTCAAGCCGGCGAAGTCATGGTAAACCAAACAATAATTGATAAACCCGGAACAGAAGTAGATAAAACCGCAGAAATTCAAATTAAAGAACGTCCTCCTTTTGTTTCCCGTGGAGGCGAAAAACTCGCTAAAGCTCTAAAATTCTTTGGTATTTCCGCAAATCAAAGAATCTGTTTAGATGGGGGAATTTCCACCGGCGGTTTTACCGATTGTTTATTACAAAATGGTGCATCAAAAGTTTATGGAATTGATGTAGGTTATGGACAAGTTGACTGGAAAATTAGAAATGATGAAAGAGTAATTTTAAAAGAACGTACCAATTTACGAGAACTACAACCAGAAAAATTATATCCTGAAGGGGCAATATTTCCAGATTTAGCTGTTGTAGATGTTTCCTTTATTTCCTTAACCAAAGTTTTACCAGCAATTTGGCGTTTAACCCAAGCACCAAGGGAAGCAGTTTTATTAGTTAAACCACAATTTGAAGTTGGTAAAAATCGTGTGGGTAAAAAAGGTGTAGTCAGAGATCCAAAAGATCATGCAGATGCGATTTTTCAAGTTTTACAAACAGCGTTAGAATTAAAATGGAAATATCGGGGTTTAACTTTTTCTCCCATTACTGGACCTGCGGGAAATATTGAATATCTTTTATGGTTAGGGATGGAAAGTGAAACCCAACCACCAGACTTAGCAACCATCCAAGAAATGACTAAAAACGCTGTACAGGAGTTGACAAAAAATGAGCAATAATCATCAATTAAGTTTAAAAACCTTGTATGAACAAGATTATCAATTGTGGTTAGATGGAACAGTTGAAAATTTAAAGCATCGTAACTTTGATAACTTAGATATTGATTTATTAATAGAAGAAATAGAAGAAATGGGTGGCAGTTTAAAAGATGCTTTAGAAAATAATCTCATTGTCATTTTAGCCCATCTCTTAAAATGGAAATATCAACCAGAAAAACGTTCAGGAAGTTGGAAAGCTAGTATCAAAGAACATCGTCGCCGAGTGAATAAATCTATACAAAAACATCCCAGCTTAAAAAATTATTATGAAAGTATTTTTTTAGAAAGTTACTCTCCTGCGGTAGATTGGGCAATAGAAGAAACAGGATTATCACCTGATATTTTCCCAGGAAAATGTCCTTTTACTCCTGAACAGGTGCTAGATAGTGAGTTTTTACCGTTTTTACCTGAGTGATTGATAATTATTGAAAATAAAATTAATTACCAATCAACAATAAACCATTGATAAATCTAGCTTGCGGTAGTCTTTCAAGAAAATTATCTTTGTTAGGGTGATGATGTCGCGTTTATTTATCCTATTCAGAGGTTGAAAATGGCTAATTTAAATCAGCGTCGTCCTGAAAATATCAACGGTGATTTTTATGTTGATACTACTTGTATTGATTGTGATACCTGTCGCTGGATGACTCCCGAAGTATTTTCCCGTATTGGTGAACAATCAGCAGTGCATCATCAACCAAGCAATAATGCAGAAAGAATAGCCGCATTACAAGCACTTTTATCCTGTCCCACCAGTTCCATTGGTACAGTAGAAACACCACAAGATATTAACTTTGTACAACAAACTTTTCCGATTTTAATAGATGAGAATATATACCATTGTGGCTATCATTCCGAAAAATCTTTTGCCAGTGTTCCCTATTTAATTCAACATCCAGAAGGCAATATATTAGTAGATTCTCCCCGGTTTGCACCACCATTAGTTAAACGTTTAGAAGAAATGGGAGGAATAAAATATCTGTTTTTATCTCACAAAGACGATCTTGCCGATCATCAACAATTTGCAGATTATTTTCAATGTCAACGCATTTTACACAGTGATGATATTGACCCAGAAACAAAAAATATAGAAATACAAATAACAGGTTCAGAACCATTTCAACTGACAGCAGACTTATTAATTATTCCCGTTCCCGGACACACTAAAGGACACACAGTTTTACTGTACAAAAATAAATTTCTGTTTACAGGAGATCATCTTACTTGGTCCCAAGAAGAAAAACAATTAATAGCCTTTCGTGAATTTTGTTGGTATTCCTGGACAGAACAAATTCAATCTATGCGTAAACTAACCAATTATACCTTTGAGTGGGTGCTACCAAGTCATGGAAGACGCTATCAAGCTGATTCTGAGATTATGCAACAAAAAATGCAAAGGTGTATTGATTTTATGGAAAGTTTGCAGTAATAATTCAGGAGTCAGGAGTCAGCAGAGAAAATTCTTGCCTTACACCCCACACCATGCTATCACCTGTCATAACATCCCCAAAAAATCATCTACAACCTAACCCATAGAGTTAAAATAGAGAAATTGTGAAAAGATAGAAAATCAAATGTTTTGGGCTGATAAAATCGCTGCTGATACACAAGGCTACCAGGTAGTTAATGATTCTAAAACTCCTTCAGGACGGGTCCACGTCGGATCATTGCGGGGTGTGGTTATCCATGATGTTATTTACCGTGCCTTGAAACACGCAGGTAAGCCCGTAAAATTCATGTACGGTGTGGATGACTACGACGCATTGGATACCGTTCCCAAATATTTAGACAAAGAAAAATTCAAACCCTACCTTGGTTATCCTTTGTGTAATGTACCTTCACCTGGTGAGGGTGCAAGTGATTATGCTAAATATTTCATTGGCGAATTTTTTGAAATTTTTGAGTATTTAGGAATTAAACCAGAAACTTATTTTTTACGTGATTTATATCGTTCTGGTCAACTTAATTCCCACATTGATACTTTCTTAAAAAATGCTCATCTTGTGAGAGAAGCATATAAAGAAGTAAGTAAAGGCGATCGCCCTGATAACTGGTATCCTTTTCAAGTTATTTGTGAAAATTGCGGTAAAATCGCCACAACTGTAACCACAGATTATAACGGTTCAGAAGTTTTTTATACTTGTGAACCAGATGCAACTAATTATGTAAAAGGTTGTGGTCATTCTGGTTGGGTTTCTCCTTTTAATGGTAATGGGAAGTTACCTTGGAAGGTGGAATGGGTTGCAAAATGGGATGTGTTAGGTGTAACTATTGAAATGGCGGGAAAGGATCACTCGCAAAAAGGTGGTTCTAGGGATGTAGCTAATGCGATTTCTCGCAAAGTTTTACAAAAACAACCGCCTTTTCATTCACCTTATGAATTTATTCTTGTCAATGGTACAAAAATGAGTTCATCTAAAGGTGTAGGTTCGAGTGCGCGGGAAATTGCTGATTTATTACCACCTGAGTTATTACGCTTTTTAATGTTAAGAACTCAGCCGAGAACGGTAATTAATTTCGCTCCCAATTATGAAACCATCACCCGATTATTTAGAGATTACGATACTTTAATTAGTAAGTATCAAGATAATTCTGAATTAACTGAAGAGTTAATGTCTTTATTTTATGCCCAGTTGGGTGATGAAGTTAAACCATTTCAACCTTTTGATTACAGTACGTTAATTTCCCTGTTGCAAGTTCCGCGTTTAAATATTCAGGATGAAGTTGTACAAAGAACTGCAAATCCTTTAACTGAGTATGATCAATTTATTGTAGATCAAAGAATTGCTTCTGCTCAAAAGTGGTTGCAAGACTACGCAGATGAGGAAGAAAAGCTAGTTCTATATTTAGAACAAGTTCCCGAAAAAGCTAATACTTTAAACGCAGAACAGGTGAGTTATGTACAGAAGTTAGCGGAGAATTTAGAGAATGCTGCTAACTGGGAAGCTGAAGAATTGCAAACTGTGATTTTCTCAACTACTAAGGAATTACAAATTCCTCCAGCGAATGCTTTTAAAGCTTTGTATTTGGCGTTTTTAAATAAAGAACGTGGTCCAAAAGCTGGTGGTTTGTTCTCTTATTTAGAGAAGTCTTTTGTGATTTCTAGATTGCAAGATGTTGTCAGTTTGAATCAGGCAAAAGTTTAATCACTTGTTGACTTGTTCCCTGTCTCTGACAGGGAATACATTTTGTGAGTCTCTGACTCATATTAATACTAGCAGAAGGCAGAGCCTTCTTAATTGCATTCCCAGTTAGAAACGGGGAACGAGGAGAAGACGTATTTAGGGTTTACTGAATAAATCCGAAAACTTTACAGGTAAAGGGTTTTAGCTATTTTGACTGATTTTGATCGCGGTGTTTAAACTCCTCTAACAAAGTAAAAAACCTGTTAAAAGCGTCTTTTTCATCACGGGTAAATAATAAAATAATATTCGCCCAAGAATTAGAAGTTCTCACATTAAAATGTTGCTGTATCCAAGGCTGAAAATTTTCGTAGAAATCTGCTTCTTCCTGATTTAATTCCACTCCTAACTCATTCCTTGCGAATTTATATCCTACTAAAAAATGACGTAAAATAGTAATAGAAGAATTACCAATATACATTCCTGGCCTGTGTTTGATTTTTTGTAAAACTTCATATATTCCTCCCATATTAACCTCCTGAATGTGGTGGTGATTCTTTTACTATAGCAAATCTATTTCAGTGATAATAAACTCACGGCTAAGACAATCAAAATCATTTACCCAATCCTCTTTCGTCATTCCTTCAACTGAGAGATTATCAAAAACTTTGCCTAAAACCTCCACTCCATAATGAGTACCATTTTGTGTAATTGAATTGGTGATATCCTGTCTTTCTAAACGATTACTCAAAATATATTCATCTGTTCTATTTTTTGTTTTTAATTTGAGAATTTTAGCTTGAATATTGTTCTTTTGTAACCATTGGTATATAGCCCTAGCACAATCATCACATTGATAAAGATCAAAATTTTGAATGATTTTCCCAATTTCTCGAAAAATATCCTCATCAGATAATTGACTCACCCACACCTCCAGGCTACCGCTAATTTATCAACCTTTATATTTTCTTGTATATTTTCTTGTTCCCTGTCTCTGACAGGGAATACAGTTTATGGTAAAAATTCCATATCCAGAATTTGAGTCACAGTGTAAGGTAAATCTGCTGGAAAGGTATTTTGAGAAATTCCTGTTTCGTTACTTGCTAGTTTTTTGCCTCTGCGGTAGCACTCAGCTAATACTTCTTCTAAATAAGGATTAAGACTAGGACTATCTTGTAATAAGTCTTCAATGCGGTTACGTTGTTCTGTAATTGTATTTTGCCAAGATCCACTTCGCAAATTAGGCTGATATTGCCATTTTAGCAAATGCTGTAACAATACCTCCAATCTGCTTTTCAACTCTCGTTTATCCGACTTTCCCAAACTTTCAATCTCCTCAACAACCGCTTCCCAATCTACCCTATCCCATTTTTCAGCGCGAATTAACTCAGCCGTTTGCTGTGTCCATGCTAAAAAATCAGTATCATACAATCGGATTGCTGTCTTGGGAATAGAAACCATGATGTTTTTCTCCTAGTCTCTTTTTATGGGGAGCATCCCAAATGTGTAAATTTATTTTGATCTAACGGAAAAACTCTCCAAGGTCTTGATATGATTGAACCGCAAAGGACGCAAAGGACACTAAGGTAAGAGAGTTTAAAAGATTTTTTAGTGTTGCTGTGGTTATTTTTTCAAAATTGGGATGCTCCCTTTTTATGTTAGCAGAAGGCAGAGCCTTCTTGATTACATTCTCAGTTAGAAACTGGGAACGAGGATAACGAGAATAAATTCAAATACCCTGACGAAATTTTATAATTGCTTCTAAGGGTGAAGATAATAAAATACAACGACTTAATAAAGATAAATCTAACTCTGGTAACAACACACTATTACTAACTTTCTCATATTCTTGTTCTTGTAAACAATAAACCTCAAGTGTGCCATCTTCCCAAAACCAAACTTCGGGAATTTGCATTAATTTGTATTTCTGTAATTTAATAGGACTACCGCTAGTAATAACTACCTCTATACACAAATCTGGTCTATCTTTATCTGTGCCTAAACAATAGGATAAGTCGGCTTGATAATCAACTATACCAGGAATAACTTGATTAAAACTGCCACTAGGAAAAAATTCAATTTCTTTGTCTAAAAAATACTGTCCTAGCAACAAACCTATTAAAGATGTTATAAATTCATGTGCTTTACCTATACCCACAATTTCTAAAACTCCCTCACAATAAAATAAACGCACCCCTGGTACATTTTCAAAGCTGTTTTGAATTGCTTGAAATCTTTCCCAAATAACTCCCCGACGGTAGAAACGTTGTTCTTCTTCGGCTAAACCAATGGAATTTTCTAAGGCTTGAGTCATAATTTTTTTCACTCTCCCTAGTGACAATTTTAATTATACCAAATTTAGATCCCCCCAACCCCCCTTAAAAAGGGGGGCTAATATGGCTAATATTTATTGATATTATGTTAAAACCAAATTATCCCGATGAATGACGGTTTCTGCACCTGCATAACCTAAAATTCCTTCGATATCTCGTGAATGACAACCACGAATTTTTTGTAATTCTTCGCTGTTATAATTCACCAAACCTCTAGCAATTTCATTACCATGAATATCACATATTTGCACTGCTTCTTGGTGATCAAATTCCCCTTCTACGGTTTTAATTCCTGCTGCTAATAATGATTTTCCTGCTTGCAAAATAGCGGCAATTGCCCCATCATCTAAATATAATTTTCCAGATGGAACTAAACCATAAGCTATCCAGCGTTTTCTCGCTGATGTTGGTTCTGGTTGGGGTGCAAAATGCGTTCCTATGGGTTCTCCGTTGATGATTTTTTCAATGTTGTGGGGAAAACGTCCTTGAGTGATGACAGTTCTTACTCCCGCAGCGATCGCAATTCTAGCAGCAGATATTTTTGTTACCATTCCCCCAGTTCCCCACTGTGAACCCTGTCCCCCGGTTTGAATCTGTAATTCCGCTAATTCCTTCATATTACTAATTAAAGAAATGGGTTTAGCGTCGGGTACTGTACGGGGATCTGCTGAATATAATCTATCAACGTCTGTCAGTAAAAATAACCAATCTGCCTCAACTAAGCTGGCCACTAAGGCGGAAAGGGTATCATTATCACCAAATTTCAATTCTTCTATGGCTACGGTATCATTTTCATTGACTATGGAAATTACTCCCAGTCCTAGCAATTCCTGAAAAGTATTATAAACGTTAAGATAGCGGCTACGTTGCACTAAGTCTGATCTAGTTAATAATACTTGGGCAATAGGCTGTTGCAAAGTAGTAAATAAGTCGTCATATATACGCATTAAACGACCTTGCCCAACTGCTGCTACTGCTTGTTTGAGGGCGATCGCTTTGGGACGTTCTGTTAAACCCAGTCGCGCACAACCCACACCCACAGCACCGGAGGAGACTAAAATTATATGATGTCCCTGTTGTCTTAAATTACACAGGGTTTCTGTTAAGCTGGCAATGGTAGAAAGGGCTAATTGTCCCGTTTCTGGTTGGGTCAGGCTAGAAGTACCGATTTTTACAACTATTGTTTTAGTCATTAGTCATTAGTTATTAGTCATGAGTTATTAGTTATTTTTCCCAATCACCAGTCACCAGTCCCCAATCACCAATCACCTATCAACACCTAAAAAATTGTACAGCGCCAATCCCTCTATCGTGAAGGCTGACGCTGTACGGGTTTAAAGTTATTTTTGATCGGCTAGGGTCTTTATTTGCTTGACCCCATGTTATTAATACCTATAATCTCCGATTTTTTGGAACATTAAGGATTTCTTTAGTATTTCTTTAGATTTACTTTTTTATTGATTTATCAATCTTTGTTAATTTTTGTGTATTTGGGAGAAATAGAAGCGCCAAGTATTTCTGATACCCAAACTTCAAAGTTGCGAATAGGATGAGAACGAAGCACAGTATCAGCATGAACAATAGGTTCAACTAAAATAGTAAACATTCCTAAACGATTACCTGCTATGACATCAGTAAATAAGCGATCGCCTACCATACCTACTTGATGTACAGGTAAATTCATTCCTTGTAATGCGGCTCTAATTTTACGACGTGAGGGTTTAGCCGCACTCAGGTAATAAGGAATATTCAGGGAACGAGCAATACTACCAATTCGGGATTCACTGAGATTATTACTCACTAACCAAAGAGCCGCATAATCACGCATTTGTTCTACCCATTGTTCTAGTTCTGGGGAAGCGGCGCTGGCAGTAATGGGTACTAGAGTATCATCAACATCCAAAACCAGCCCTTTGAGTCCATATTGTTGGATGATATCTGGTGTGAGTTGCAAAACGGAACCTTCTAAAATCAAGTCTGGTTGTAAAATATTGTTCCAAGTCTTCATAATTCGTAATTCATACATGAGGTGACAGGTGATTGGTGACTGGTGACTGGTGACTGGGGAAAAATATTTCCCTTCTGCCTTCTGCCCCCTGCTTCTTCTGCCTCCTGAACTCCTAACTCCTGTAATAAAATTCCATTGCCAATCAAGATTAGACTAGCAATGGAAACATTAAATTTCAGTTATGAATTATTCAACCTGATCAAACAGATGTTCTTCTAAAAGCGGTTGAACTTTACGAAATTCTTCAGGAGATAGTAATTCTGGCTTACCTGACTTGGTGATACGGGCAAAAAATAGCAGGGGATCAAGGGGGGTGTAAACTGCATACTCCTGGTCTTGATGATAGAAACTAGCCAATAGCTGTAGTTGTTCCGGTTCTAAATCTGTTCCTTCATCTTCGATTTCTAAGGTGAAGATTTCTGATTCTTCTACTGGTGGTAATTCACCCACTACAGTCAAAGCATAAGCAGTATTTTTAATAGTCAGATTTTGCTCAGAGAGAACTGCTTGAGCGGTACTAAAAATCTCATCAATTAAATCGTCATCTTCTACCAAAATGGCTTCTTCTTCCTCACCATCACCTTGCCAAGCAAAAATTTCTATGGGTGAGTCAACAGGCAGAAGTAAAACATATTCTTGCCTATCTACCGAGAGAGAATGCTCAATATAACATTCGAGCGATCGCCCTTTTTCATCGGTCAAAGTGATAGCAGCAGCGTCAGCACGATCATTTTCTTCAGAAAATTCAGATGAATACATAGTCACATTATCTAAACTTATCAATACTCAAATCTATGAAATTCATTTAACTGTTTTATGACAGTCAATGTCAACCAAAAAGCTGAATATACAGTTGAGTAATAGTTTTCAGAATATCATGTTCAAAGGTATTAATCCTCAACAAATGCTACCGATCTGTTGGAGTTACTGCGTCTAGCATCTAGCCACTGTTGCAAAATTAAAGCTGCGGCTTTCCGGTCAATCAGGCTCTTATGACGTGATGGCGAGCGATTTTCTGCAATCAGCATTTGTTCAGCTTGAAAAGAAGTTAATCGCTCATCAACGTATTCAATAGGCAGATGCACAGCTTTAGCCAACCTCTTGGCAAATTTCTGGACGTGTCGAGCTTGAAAACCTAAAGATCCATCCATTGAATATGGTAGACCAACAACCAGAACTTGCACTTGGCGATCATGCAAGATTTGTTGTATTTGCTCCACATCATCTTGAAAGGATCGGCGCTCAATCGTAGTGATACCTGTGGCAATCAAACCAGTACCATCGCACCCTGCTAAACCGATGCGTTTGCTACCAACATCCAAACCCAAGGCGGATATAAAAGATTTTGATTGCTGCTCAAGCATCACTCTAATTGTTCTCCTGGTGTGCCTCTGATGATTCAGATTGGCGATATGTATCCATATTATGAAATTGTTGACTACCAAAAGCAACAGTTTCTGACTTATTTGCTGCTGTTCGCTCTGAGGCAGGTTGTGGTTTAGGAACCCATGACATACCACCGGGTATGGGTTTACGTGCTGGTTGTAGTCCTTGCAGCACTTCTGGCCATTGTATGCCTTCCAAAGAAACGAATTTGGATTCGCGGATTTTATGCCAAACGGAACGCGACATAATTAGGGTATGTTCAATGCGTTTAGCACCAATTCTTTCTAAATATTCTTCCCGTTCTGGCTGATAATCAGAGGAAGCCAGTTGTAAACCTTGTTGGGGAAAATCTTGAGCAATGCGAGCTAATTGAGACAATAATTCTGGATACAACCAAGTATAGGCTGGGTGAACCGTCAAACTCGCTACATGAGGATTTTCGCCTTTCCGGTCAAGTTGTACCTGAAAATAGCCAATAGCTGCTTTGCGTTGGGGTTCAAACACATAACCGCTGACAATCTCTGTTTTTGTCACCCATTGCTTCACAGCATCGGCAAGAACACCGAATAAACTGGTTTTAAAATCATGGGTATGGCGGTCAAAAACCTGACGTACCAAAGGCGGCATGGATGCTGTATCTAGTTGATATAGTAATGGTGCATCAGCATTACTAACGGGTAAGAGATTGGGTAAGTCAGGTTCTGCTTGTGCTAATTCTCGCAGTAACTCTGGGCTAATTTCCCAGTAGGTCATTTCTGCCAACCGCTGAAATCCATTTTGTCGATATAGTGCTAGAGCATCAACGTCATTGACATTAATTTCTAGCAGCCAGGTACGAGCTTCTAAAATTGATTCAAAGCAATGCCTAAGTAGTTGTGAACCTACCCCCAGTTTGTCAGCAGTACGGTCTAACATTACCCTGTCAATTCGCCAAGTGCTGCGGGTACGGTTAAATGGTGATACTTGAATCATTCCTAGCAGCATCCGTCCTTGCTCTGCGACAAATCCGCAGAAGCGGTACTGTAAAGGGTTGGGAAACCAACTCAAAAACTTGAGTAAGCCAAACCAGTGACGCAGCCATTGCATGGTAAAAAAGCTGCCCTTGGGAGAGAGGTCTGTATAGGAATCTTGTGTTAGACGTTCAATACCGTCTAGATCCCGATATTGAACAGGACGAATTACGAGGCTGAGATTTCGAGGAAGTAGTGAATTCATTTTGATTCAAGCCGCCATTTAACCTTTACTAATTGCGATGGGTAAGGTACTGCTGCAATAATAATCTTAACGGCTTTTCACTCTTAAGTTATTGTTCCAAAAGAGTGATTTTATTAACTGAATACCGAAAAAAGAATAAAAAGCAGAAATTGTGATGACACCGTTGGCGTAGACACAATCATATCTGCTTCTATTGTATAAGTTTTTCTGAAAATTCTCTATAATGCTCAGGTTTTATAAACCTTGTCTAGAGGCCAGCTTTTCAAAGTAAGCTTGAGTTTGATGAAGTAGCTGCTGGCGACTATCTTCTTGTGTGTGTTTTAGTGTTGGAACCAAGTTGCGAGCTTGGAGTGTCATGTGCAACTGTAGATGCGCCACATATTCACTGATATCTTGGTTTTCTACAACTGCGCCCGTTAATACATTTGATTCCATTTCCACTGTGTTCTCCTTTATCAATGTTGTGCGGTTGTATGACTTGATCACATGATCAAAATATCATACTTGTTTGACTTAGCTTATTGATTTGCAACGAACTGTAATAGTTAGGTATTGGGGACTGGGGACAGAAGGAAGTTTACCAATTACCAATTACCATTTCTCTACCCAATAGATAATTTCTGAGGCTGAACTATCAATAGCGACTCCATAGCTATGACCATGATTCCATTTAAACCCTGGTTTACCTTGGTCTTGTGCCTTGAATACCAAGATTTGATATGTACTGGGAAAGGCTAAATTATCAGATTTACCAGTATAAAAAAATGTTGTGGGTACACCTTCAGCTTGTTTGATATGGTCGTTTGTATCACCCCCCCCAATATTTATGCCCTGCAATTTTACTGTAGTGGGAAAGTGATTTTTGAATTTGTTCAGGAGGTCGTTTTAAACGGATTTGAAAAAAATTACTTCCTTGCTTCTAGCCTGGAGAGTAAGCCAGGGAGATGAACTGATCACTACGAGTAATCTTTATGGGGAAATGTTTGATTTGGTTAAGATCAGACCACTTGTGATTGCGAATTTCTGAATAGCGTGATATATCAGTAATTATCTGTGCTGTTGCCGTATTGTTGACAGTTTGTGTGAAGAGAAAACTGCCTGCAATTACACTGGAACTACCCACAGATAATAAACCTATTGTAGCGATTTTGACTAATAAAGATTGCTGCATTTAGTTGAGTAAATCTAGTTGGTAGATTAATATCCCAACTCATCAAACAACCGTCATGATAATTTTTAATCTATCACCAGAAATATTAATTGTCAGAAGTCAGAAGTCAGAAGTCAAGAGTCATATAGGACTGCTATTTGATTTGTGATAGCTGGCGTGGTGTAGCCATACAAATTAAATGAAAGGATTTTGGATTTTGGATTGTATTTAATCAACTCCAATCTAAAATCTAAAATCTTGTCCCAGTCAACAGTCACCAGTTACCAGTCAAGGGTTTCTTTTAGAAAGAACCAAAAATCATTCCTGCTAAAATCAAAAATCCAATCCAGACATTTTGACGGAACATTTCTCCATAAGCAGGGTTAGGTAGTTCGGGGTTTCTCAAGCGGATAAATTGCCAAACCCAACCACCAGATGCAATGATTAAACTAATCCAGAAAAATCCATTCAGGTTAACTAACAAACCCTCTCCAGCTAGGAGAATGATCGTACCAGCGAAGAAAATACCAATAGCTGTGGGGGCATATTTACCAAAAAAGAGGGCGCTGGAATTAACACCAATGCGCTGATCATCTTGGCGATCGCTCATGGCATAAATGGTATCAAATCCCAATGTCCAAAGTACAGTTGCACCCCAAAGTAACCAAGTCGGTGCGGTAATGTTTTGTGTAACTGCACTCCAACTAATCAAAACGGCAAAACCCCAAGCGATAGAAAGCACTAACTGCGGTACAGGAAATACTCGTTTTGCACCAGGATAAAGTAAAATTACGGGTACTGCTGCTACAGACAACCAGAAGCTTAAAGGGCTAAGATAGAAAGCGAGAACTGCGGCACAAGCCAGGGCAACTATCCCTACAGCTATACCCACTTTGATGGATAGGGCGCGGGAAGCCAAAGGGCGATCGCGTGTTCTCTCGACTTGCGGATCTATATCTCGATCCCATAAATCATTAACTACACAACCTGCGGCGCTGGTGGCCAGAGTACCTAATATAATTACTCCTACTAGGGGTAAAGGTGGTTTACCAGCAGCTGCCAAAAACACAGCCCATAGTGCAGGAATCATCAAAATTAACCTACCTTCTGGTTTATGCCACCGTAACAGCCGAATAATAACTAGCCATAATGGTTCTTGGTTGCTTTCTGGTGTTGTTAGCATATTCGCTTAATTCACATATCTTCACATCTATAGAATATCGTTATTTGATAACTGTAAATACAGGGAGCATCCAAATTTGGGAAAAATACAGCACTGATGTCAAAACATGATTTAATTCTCTTTACTTTTACTTTATTCTCTAGGACTTACGCACAAGTCACAGAAGAATGAACCACAAAGGAACGAAGGACACGAAGGAAAGAGGGTTGGAGAGATATTTTGCGTCAGTCCTGTTCTCTTTACTTTGCGTCTGTGCGATTTATTTTTTGATGATCTTGACACATCAACGAATGTTCCAGCTTGGGATACAAATTCATTACTTTAATTGTGTGTAATTTCACCAAACAATTAACCTGAAAACTCTATATATTTACAATACAGTAGATAGCAGATCAATCAGGTACAGAATCTAATTTGAAACCTAGACAGAAACAGAGTTTTACTCCTGACTCCTGCTGTATTGTCAGTAACAAGTATTTAGTGCGGATTAAATCGGCACACCAGCTTTGACCATCCATTGTTAAGAGAGAGAAACTTAAATGGTGAATGTAGTTTCTGCGAACTGGGAGAATATGGCAACTCCACCAGTGAAGCAAAACCGGATGATTGCGTCCATTGATATCGGCACTAATTCTTTGCACATGGTAATAGTCAGGATTGAACCGACACTACCAGCTTTTACAATGATTGCCAAAGAAAAAGAAACAGTGAGATTAGGCGATCGCAATTTAGAAACGGGAGAATTAAAACCAGAAGTGATCAAAAAAGCGATCGCTTGTTTAGGACGTTTCCAAGCACTAGCCAAAAGTCTCGAAGCAGAAAGCATTATTGCAGTCGCTACTAGCGCCGTCCGTGAAGCACCTAATGGTAGAGAATTTTTACACCAAGTAGAAACCGAATTAGGTTTAAGTGTAGACTTAATTTCTGGTCAGGAAGAAGCGCGACGCATTTATTTAGGTGTGCTTTCTGGCATGGAATTTAATCACCAACCGCACATTATTGTTGATATTGGTGGTGGTTCAACAGAACTAATTTTAGGCGACTCCCAAGAACCCCGCAGTCTCACCAGTACAAAAGTTGGTGCAGTGCGACTCACTGGGGAGTTTATCACCACTGATCCCATCAGTGATACAGAGTTTCAATATCTGCAAGCCTACGCACGAGGTATGTTAGAACGTTCTGTAGAAGACGTACTTTCTAAACTCCAACCTGGTGAAATTCCCAAGTTAGTAGGAACATCTGGCACAATTGAAACTATAGCCATGATTAATGCTAGGGAAAAGATGGGTGTAATACCTTCTACCCTCAATGGTTATCAATTTAATCTTCAGGACTTGCGGACTTGGGTAACGCGCTTGCGACGCATGAATAGCGTAGAACGGGCAGCCATTTCAGGAATGCCAGAAAGACGGTCAGAAGTAATACTTGCTGGGGCAGTGATATTACAGGAAGCAATGACCCTGTTGGGTGTAGACTCAGTGACACTGTGTGAACGTTCCCTGCGGGAAGGTGTGATAGTAGATTGGATGCTGACACATGGTTTAATAGCAGATAGACTGCGCTATCAAGGTTCAGTTCGAGAACGCAATGTTCTGAAAATTGCCAAAAAATACCAAGTTAACCTAGAACATAGCGATCGCGTAGCTAAATTCGCATTAAGTTTATTTGATCAAACTCAGGGAAAACTACATCCTTGGGGTAAAGACGAAAGACAATTACTTTGGGCTGCTGCAATTTTACACAATTGTGGTCACTACATCAGCCATTCCGCACACCACAAACATTCATACTACCTAATTAGAAATGGTGAATTACTTGGTTATAACGAAACCGATATCGAAATCATTGCTAATTTAGCTCGTTATCACCGCAAATCACCACCCAAGAAAAAGCACGAAAATTACCGGAATTTATTGCATAAAGAACATAAACAAATGATATGTCAACTGAGTGCAATTTTAAGATTAGCAGTAGCTTTAGATAGAAGACAAATCGGCGCAGTATCTCATGTTAATTGTGAATATTTGCCTCATGCAAATGAATTGAAAATGTTAATATTTCCCTCTGAATTAGGTGATGATTGTGCTTTGGAATTGTGGAGTTTAGATTACAAAAAAGGAGTGTTTGAACAAGAATTTAGTGTGAAATTATTAGCAAATTTAGTCAATACTGGCGTTAAGTTTTCTTAGCTTTTAGGGAATTTAATCGCAGGGGTAAGGGTGTCAGGGTGTAAGAGTTTAGGAAAAATGAATTCTTTCTCCTGTAACTCCTGTAACTCCTGTAACTCCTGTAACTCCTTGGATTATTATGAAATATCAATTCTCTCGCATGAATGCGGTACAATCACCAATTATTCCTGTAGTTGGGGAATTAATCAAAAATTCTCCCGGTACAATTTCTTTGGGACAGGGTGTAGTCTACTATAGTCCACCACCAGAAGCAATAGAAATATTACCAAAATTCCTCAACGATGCCACAAATCATCTCTACAAACCAGTTACAGGAATACCCGAATTAATTACAGCATTAACAACAAAATTATCAACATTTAACGGCATTGAAATTAACAATCAAAATTGTATTGTTGTCACAGCCGGTAGTAATATGGGCTTTATGAATGCTATTTTAGCCATAACTTCCCCAGGTGACGAAATTATATTAAACACTCCCTATTATTTCAATCATGAAATGGCAATTACAATGGCGGGTTGTCATCCAATTTTAGTAGCAACAGACGAAAATTATCAATTAATTCCTCAAAATATAGCCCAAGCTATTACACCCAAAACCCGCGCCATTGTCACAATTTCGCCGAATAATCCCACAGGTGTAATATATTCAGAAGCGGTATTAAAACAAATAAATCAAATTTGTCGAGAACGGGGTATTTATCATATTAGTGATGAAGCTTATGAATATTTTACCTATGAGGGAATAAAACATATTTCCCCTGGTGCATTTGCGGGAAGTAATGAATATACAATTTCCCTTTATAGCCTTTCCAAAGCTTATGGTTTTGCGAGTTGGCGTATTGGTTATATGGTAATTCCTCAACATTTATTACATGCAGTCAAAAAAGTACAAGATACAATTTTAATTTGTCCTCCTGTCGTTTCCCAGTATGCAGCATTAGGGGCATTACAAGCAAAAGAAGATTATGTAAAAGATCATATTCAAACAATTGCCCAAACTCGGAAAATAGTGATTAATGCACTTAATGAATTACAAGGTTTATGTACCATCACACCTGCAAATGGGGCTTTCTACTTTTTCTTAAAAGTACATACTCAAATAGATGCTTTAGAATTAGTAAAAAGATTAATTCAAGAACATAAAGTAGCAGTCATCCCTGGTACAACCTTCGGGATAGAAGACGGTTGTTATTTGCGTGTTGCTTATGGTGCATTAAAACAAGAAACAGCAAAAGCAGGAATAGAAAGATTAGTCAAAGGATTACAAATTATCTTATCATAACCACAGATGGATGAAGGTTACTGGGGACTGGGGACTGGGG
>NZ_JAQMTI010000089.1:0-4685 GCF_028329225.1 Sphaerospermopsis kisseleviana CS-549
CAGTCACCAGTCACCAGTCACCAGTCCCCAGTCACCAATCACCAGTCAACTGACTAAACTACAAAACTTGCTTCTTCCCCTAGAGATGCTTGCCAACTTCGCGCATCATAATAAAGGTCTGCCAGAGTAATACTATACAAAGCTTCTTTTAACTTTTGGTTCAGTCTTTGCCACAGAGTAAAAGTTACCCAATCTTCCGCTTGAGCAGGTGGTGGACTGTTCAGAGGTATGTGAGTCATATTTTCCCCAGCAGCCTCTAAAATTTGTCCTATGGAAATTTGTGCAGGTTCTCTTGCTAATTGATAGCCACCAACACTGCCACGAATTGAGTTGACTAACCCAGCGCGACGCATTTCTATTAGCAGCTTTTCCAAATAGGGAGCAGGAATATCTTGACGTTTAGCGATCGCTCTGACAGATACAGGTCCATATTTCGGCTGTAAACTTAAATCCAGCAATGCCTTAACGCTATAGTGTCCTCTCGTGGTTAGTTTCATTTATTAGGGAATAGGTGACTGGGGACTGGGGACTGGTGACTGGTGACTGGTGACTGGTGACTGGGGACTAGGGACTGGTGACTGGTGACTGGTGACTGGGGACTAGGGACACTTCGACAAGCTCAGTGCATCGCTGGGGACTGGTGACTGGTGACTGGGGATACAATGAAAGGATTTTGGATGCAAGGATTTTGGATTGTTCTTGTCAACTCCAATCTAAAATCTAAAATCTAAAATCTAAAATTATTCTGACTCCTGACTCCTTGAACTCCTGACTCCTTGAACTCCTGACTAATGACTAATAACTAAAGACTTGAAAATCATCTTTATTTAGCAAACCACTTTTTTACGTTACTTTAAAAAACTTAAACAAATACAGTTTACCAGTAATTCACAAACTATATATATCTCTCTCTGAGCATCATCAGAATTTTATTTTAGAAAATATCTTGACAAGATTGATAATTGTGCAACAATTTCTGATAAGAGTGTAATATACTTGGCTATGCTGAGATAAAAAAATAAAGGACTCTGTTCCTGTTAGCTCAGTATCAGTTAAAATAAAATCGATTCAACCACTTCAATCATTTAATTCCGACCAAAGTTGATGCCTAAACAGAAAAAAAATGAACCCCTTGTTGGTGAAGAACTGCTCCAAAAAGTTAAGGAGCTAGAGAACGAAAGCAAGGAAGAGAAAGCTAAACAGTGTGGCTACTATACTGTTACCAAAAATGGTATAGAGCGCGTGAATATGATGAAATTCTTGAATGCCTTAATTGATGCCGAGGGCATTGAGTTGGACAGTACACCAGGTGCTAATGGCCGTGGTGGACGCAGTGCCAGCTATAGAATTAGCGTGCAGTCTAACAACAATTTACTCATAGGTTCAGCTTATACAAAACAGATGAATCTTAAACCTGGAGATGAATTTATCATTACTTTAGGCAAGAAGCATATTCGACTACGCCAAGTAGATCCAGAAGACAGAGAAGATGGTGAAGTAGAAGAAGCTACAGCTTAATCAAAATTTAGTTGTAGAGGTTTTCAGCTAGAAGATCAGTTGTCAGCTGTAGGGGTTTAGCAATGCTAAACCCAGACTTGCAGTTATTGATTTTTGTGTACTAACCAATCGGTTATCAGTTGTCAGCAGTTAAAAACCTCTTCCCCAATCACCAATCACCAATCACTAATCACCAATCACTAATCACCAAAGACTAATGACCAATAACTATATCGGTTGTTGGCAACATTGGTAAATAGTGCTGTAAAGCTTTGCGCGTAGCTGCTAAATTGCAAGTTAAAGCGATTTGCTCTTTTTCGAGTAAACCTAAAATGCAGTCGGGGTTGTTTCTTGCTACCACTGGTAGCTGATGCAAACCTCGCAGCGCCATACGATCTAAAGCTTCAGATAAAAGTTCATCTTGCCAAGCATAGAGAATATCAGTCGTACAAATATCTATGAGTGTTTGACTAGAAAAATTAGGCTGTATTTCACCAGGAGAATGTTGGTAATTTTCCCAAAGAGAAAGAGTGCGGTTAATATCGTCCAGAGAAATAATACCGACTAATTGTTCATTGGCATCAATGACTAAAGCACTGGGTGAGCGATCGCGGATCATTTCCATAGCAGCTTCTAAAACCCCAAGATTTGCCGGCATTTTTTTAGGATAAGAGTGCATAGCATCTGCCACAGAAATTTGCTGTACAATTTCCACTTGCTCATCTTTCAATTCCGAAAGACCAATCTGTTGTAGATTGGAATTAGAATTAACAGTTGGTTTAATTCCTTCTACTAACCAGACACTTAAACCCACCGCAGCCATCAAAGGTAAAACAATTCGGTAGTCACGAGTTAATTCAAACAACATTAAAATAGCTGTTAAAGGCGCTCTCACACTACCCGCCAAAACAGCAGCCATACCCACCATTGCATAAGCTGGAGGAGCAGCCATATATTCAGCAACTCCGGGAACTATCAAAGCCAAAACTTTGGCATAGGCAGATCCGAAGGATGCACCTAAAAACATGGCAGGCGCAAACAAACCACCTACAAAACCACTAGCAGAACTAACAGCCGTCATCAGCAGTTTCAACCCTATAAGTACAAGTAACAAATTCAAGGAAAACTCTTGATCTTGCAACATTGCTTGCACAGTTCCATAACCAATACCTAAAATTTGTGGGTATTGCAAAGCCACTAAACCAACTATTAAACCACCAATAATTGGTTGAATAGGTTTAGGAATCTTGCCCAAAAATTGAAATCCTTGAAAGCGTCCGCTAAAAAAAGCTTTACCTAAACTAATAGATTGTGTATAAGTCAAAGCTACCAAACTTGCACCCAAACCTAAACCCAGATAAAGCGGTAATTCTAAAGGACTGCGAACTTGATAAGCAGGTAAAGCAAAAGCAGGTTGAGAACCCAAACCAATTTGAGCAATTAAAGCTGCTACTACCGCTGCAAGTAAGACCACACTGACGGCAGAAGTAGCAAAAGAAGTAGCCCCCATAACCACCTCTAAAGCAAAAAATACCCCAGCAATGGGAGCATTAAATCCAGCTGCTAAACCAGCAGCAGCACCAGCACCCAACAGTAACCGCTGCCTCTCTTGAGAAACTTGCAGTACATCTGATAACAACACCCCAAAATTAGTACCTATTTCCACACTAGGACCCTCAGGACCCAAAGATGCACCACTACCTAAAGAAACAGCAGCAGCTATCATCTTAGTAACAGGTCGTAATTGTTGCTTAACTTCTCTACCCTGAGATAGAGCAATTAAAGATGAAAGTCCAGGTCCAAAATCTTCAGTACGCCAACGCATTAAGCCTACAATTAATCCGCCCAGGGTAGGAACACAAGCTAAAGTCCAACCACCCCAGACTCCTATCTGTCCCAAAAAATTTTCTAGCATCAAGTGATGAATCAACTCGATGAGATAATGAAAAGTGACCACACCCATACCCGTACCACCACCAATGAGCATGGCTAAAAACAGCACCACTGTTTCCGGGGATGGCTGAAGACGATTGATCAGATGAGTTAAACGAGCAGAAGATGTGGGAAAGGCAACTGGCTGAGTTACTTTCCTCAGTTGTGTAGGAGGCAAGAGAGTCATGGAAAAACGGGGTAAATGTAAGAAAAAATTTATTTTTTTTATTGGTTAATTATTATTGTGAGCCATGACTAAGCAACCAGACAAGTATGCTTGATATCCTTCATTTACACAGTTTTCATCAACTCAGACAAGCAGTTAAAATTTTTATGATCAGAATAGTTGAAATAGGAGAGAATTATTAGTTAATACAAGTTGTTAGTTATCACAGTGAGTAGTTGTGATGGGGAGATAGATTGAGTATTCACTATCAGCTATCAGATGGAACAGAGAACAGGTAATATTTTTCGTTTTCCTGCCTCTTACCTCCTACTTCCTGCCCCTACTACCTCCTGAGATCAGAACTTGATTTCAGCCATACTTCTTAGTGAATATAGCTATTGTTATAGAAAGATCACTCTAAATTAAGCCGCTCTAAGGTGCATCAATGCCCGAATTGTGGAGCGCAAACACCGAGAGATGCTAACGGCGCACGTAATATTATGTTGCGTGCTTTGAGGGATTCCTCCTTTACCGTCAGTAATGATGGTATTGCTATCGTTACAGTTCGAGCTTTGTCAATCAATGCTCAGAAATGTTCAGCGTAAATGAATCAGTAAATGGACTAGGCGGAAGCTCTAGATGAATATACACACCTTTGATAATAATTATGTTACTTGTCCGATTTGCCAAAGAAATAACAGGACTAAGCCTGTTAAGACTTATATCGGATTATTTATTTGTCCTTATTGTCAGGAAAAACTCGTAGTTTGTAAAAGTGGTCACTACGTCCGTGATCCGTTTACTTGGAAAAAAATTCTTATCTCCTCGGCGTTGCGTCGTCAAAGCCGACCTTTAGCCAGGATGATTAGAGATTTGCCGCTTTTCAAACGTTATTTGTTGGCTTTAGCTATGGGAGGTGCAATTTTATTTACTACAATTGCTATCACCCAGGACAGCACAAAGTATCAACAGGAACTGCTTCCAGGAAGTGAGAAAGTGACGGGTGATTAGTGATTGGTGATTGGTGATTGGTGATTGGTGATTGGTGATTGGTGATTGGTGATTGGTGATTGGGCATTGGGTTATTAAC
>NZ_JAQMTI010000090.1:0-2133 GCF_028329225.1 Sphaerospermopsis kisseleviana CS-549
AGGCTCAGGACAGGCTCAGGACAGGCTCAGGACAGGCTCAGGACAGGCTCAGGACAGGCTCAGTACAAGTCGCTCAGTACAAGTCGCTCAGTACAAGTCGCTCAGTACAAGTCAAAATAGCTAAAACCCTTTACCTGTAAAGTTTTCGGATTTATATGGCTAACGCCACGCTACGCTATCAGCAAACCCTAATTAATTGGGCATTGGGCATTGGGCATTGGGTTATTAATCTTCCCCAGTCACCAATCACCAATCACCAATCACCAGTCCCCTAAATAGTAAATTCTGGCTGTTCGCTAGTCATGGCTTTGAGTTTAGATGTAAAGGAATCAGAGCGATCGCTCCTTTGGGGAGTAAATTGTCCAATTGGGGGATTATTGGCATTTGCTGGCATTAATTGGGGTAGTTCCTTAGGTGTAGATAAACTTCCCTGAGTCATGAGCTTTTGACTCACAGATGCGGCTAACTGTCTCTTACTGGTATCCGCAGCAACTTTAAACGAGGGGGTTGTTAATGCTCGAACTTGTTGTTCTTGATCTGCTTGATATCCTGATGCAGTGTGACTCTCGATGTAATAATTACTAGATGAAGCAGGTAATTTTTGGGTCGTCTTGGCTGGGTGCATTGGCGTTGCTTGTGGTATGGCTGGTAAAACGGGTGCAGATGTTTTGGTTAGACTTTCTGGAAATTTGCTACAAATCATCCGTTCAAATTCCATGTTGAAATGATGAGACACCTGCCCACGCCTTTGCCAAAAGGTTAATATTTGTTGTACTGATATCGCTTTATAGCGTCCTTGATACAGAGCTTCAATAACTGCTAAATGTAGCCAATCAAGCGGGTAGTCTTTTCGCCAATGGTTAATTAACTCACTGGCACTATACCCATTGAGGTCAAAACTATAATGGACTAATAAGTTGGTGGCCAATTCGCTGCTGGTGTTTGGTGTTTTTGTTAGCATGGGTTGTTATTTCCAGGCAATAGGTATAAATATTTCACCCATCGCATCTAGCCTAACGTCTTTTTAGCTACATGAATTTTTTCCACAAGCCGCAAATTCGTTAGTTAGTGTCTTTTATTCTACTTGTCAATCGCTATTATGCAAATAAATGCTGGGAATAGGGAAAAATAATGGCTCTCCTAGAGGTTGTCTTAAAACTGAACTTTAGACTAAAAACACAAAATGACTCAGGGAAGCTGAGTTGAAAAAAAGCAAAGTAAAAAATTCAAAAAATGAGAAATCAAGCAGTTTTTGGCTGGGCTTTACGTGAAGGTAAAGTACGCTTTTTAACGATAGGATAGCGAATTCTACGTTGTCTGTTCTGTCCGGTCTTCCAACCGGGAGATTTACCCCGTGGTTTTGGCGGTTGGGCAGGAGTGGAAACCCTGACTAAAATCCCAGGCATCGCTTGTGCAACCCTTCCAGGGGTAAGTTTAGTGATTTGTTTCTGCCACGGGAGAGGATGATCATTGACGATATCACGACCCAGCTATAACTCCCAAGTGATGAGCGGCATTAAGTCACTCCGTCGGTCACATTGTTGGGGAGTTGATAATTTTGGTAGCGTCCAATGCAAGCGTTGTTTAATAAACCGATACCAATGGTCAACAGCAAAGCGTCGCAAGTACAGTTTCCAAACTTCATTTAGAGGTGGCATTTCTTCACCGACAAAAGCCAACCACATTGGTTTAAGAACTCGTGGTGAACCATCAATTTGAAGTCTTTCCACCAGTATAATTGACATCGGATGGTGTGGAGAAAGACGAAAATGCTTTTTTGTCCACAGACGAATCCTCACCCTACCCAGTTTGTTATCTTCAAGTTCAATAGTTTGTTCTGGGTCAGACCAGGTACTTTCATCATTGAGTTTAAATTTATCACCGTGTATTCTTGGTTTTCCCCGACCTGAATATTGTGGTGGTTCTCCCCATAAACACAGGTTGGAACGCAAGCGCATCAGTTTATCTGCATTAATCTCAGCCGTTTTGATTACGAATGGCGCACATCCGTATTCAATGTCCCATAGTGTGATTGGTCTTGATGGTAATTCTTGACATACCTGTTTTAACTGCCATACCGCCTTGTCTATAGGATTTTCCCAACTTGTAATTCTTTCATGTCTGAGTGGTCAT
>NZ_JAQMTI010000091.1:0-16721 GCF_028329225.1 Sphaerospermopsis kisseleviana CS-549
GATAATTATTTATTCCCAATTCCCAATTCCCAATTCCCAATTCCCAATTCCCAATTCCCAATTATGAATTACAAATTATTCCTACTTTTGTTATTTATAACATTTACATCTCTTCCTGTTGCTTCTGCCCATACGGTCAAAATATCAGGTGATATTGGCGGTACTATCCACATTGAACCTAATGATAATCCCCGTGCTGGTGAACCTGCGGCAACTTGGTTTGCTTTGACTCGTAAAGGTGGTAAAGTTCTACCTTTAAAAGAGTGTGATTGTGAGTTGGCTATTTATGCAGAACCCCATGCACCAGAAGAACCGGCACTGCTTGAACCTCCTTTAAAACCCGTTGATGCTGAACGGTATCAAGGCATACCAGGAGCAGACATAATTTTTCCCAAACCAGGAGTTTATGAACTGCAACTGAGTGGAAAACCAGCAACAGCAGAGAGTTTTCGACCTTTTGAGTTAAAGTTTCAAGTTACTGTGGCCGCAGGTAAAGCAATAGCAACACCACAAGTAGTAGAAAATGTAATTGAAGATAATCAACAGAATAATCAACAACAAAATGCGGTTATAGGTTTTGTACAACCTATAATTATCGTGGCAATTTTACTTTTATCTATAGGAATTGTAGTTTTTGTAGTGAAAACACTGAAAAGAGGGTAATGGGTAATTGATAATTGATAATTGATAATGGATAATTGATAATTGGTAAGAATAAACTCTTGCCTTTTGCCTTTTTCTGTCACCAATCACCAATCACCAATCACCAATCACCAATCTCCTACTTATGCCTTTTTTGATGCCAGTTCCAGGCGTGAGTGACAATATCTTTGATATCAGGATATATAGGTTGCCAACCTAAGATTTTTCTGGCTTTTTCGCTACTACCAATGAGAGAAGGAGGATCACCAGGACGGCGATCGCATTCTTGAACTGATATATTTATTCCTGTCACTTCTTGAGCAGCAGCAATAACTTCTCTCACAGAAAAACCGTTACCATTACCTAAATTGAAAACATTACTTTCACCACCTTTAAGCAGATATTCCAAACCTAAAATATGGGCATCTGCTAAATCAGAAACGTGAATATAATCACGAATACAAGTACCATCAGGGGTGGGATAATCAGTACCAAAAATAGAAATTGATTGGCGTTGACCTAAAGCTGTCTGTAATACCAAAGGAATTAAATGAGTTTCGGGATTATGATCCTCTCCTAATAAACCACTAGGATCAGCACCAGCAGCATTAAAATAGCGGAAACATACAGATTTTAAACCGTAAGCAACATCAAAATCCGAGAGTATCCTTTCCACCATTAACTTAGTAGCACCATAGGGGTTAATGGGATTTTGGGGATGATCCTCAGTGATAGGGATAAATTTTGGGACTCCGTAAGTGGCACAGGTAGAAGAAAAGACAAATTTTTTAATAGACGCTGCCAGCATCGCTTCCAATAACGTCAAAGTTGCCACAACATTATTACGGTAATATTTGTCCGGGTCAGTTACGGATTCACCCACATAGGCATAAGCAGAAAAGTGCATAACTGCTTCAATTTTGTGGGTTTGAAACAGATGATCCAACAGGGGACGATCTTCTATATCACCTTCAATGAGTTTTACCTGCAAAACCTGTTCTACCAAATCTCGATGGCCATAGACCAGATTATCCAAGATTAACACCTGATAACCCGCTTGCAGTAAGGCTTTCACGGCATGAGAACCGATGTATCCTGCTCCCCCTGTGACTAGGACGGTGGGGTTTTGCGTTGACATAGTTGTTCCTTTTAACGAGTTGACGACGACTACTCAATTAATTTATGCCACTGGTGTTAGGTTAGTCTTTTGAAAAATTCCAAATAATACACTCAGTGTCAAAAATTTGCTCTAAAATCACTACGACGGTAGTCTGTGTGCGTGAAGTGGGAGTTATTTTTAAGTCAGTGATAAATTGCAGTTTGACGATAAAATAAACCCACTTATAGCAGGAGTCAGAAGTCGTAGGGGCGAAGCATTCGGAAAATAGCCTTTTCATAAAATTGATAATTAGTCGCCCGAATGCTTCGCCCGTACAGGAGTCAGGAGGAGGCAGTGCGGTCTTGGGGTCTCCCCAAGTGAAGCAACTGCCGTTCAGGAGTAACACCCTGTTTTAGCCAGACTTCCATTACTACACTGAGGTTTTAACCGCCTTGGTGGTTGCTATACCTGATCCTCATAGACTAGCCGCACAAGAAAATTAGAGAGTTAATCTATGTTTCAATTACTCAGCCGGGTCTTATTGTGGCTATTAATTGGCGTTGTTGCCTATTCTTTGTTCCAAAGATTCTACCCAACAGTAAGCTTTGTTGGCCGATTTGTGTTAGGGATTGTACTGGTTGTTTTAGCTTTGGCATTTTTTAATCCTGGTGAACCTGCGGTGGCATCCCTGTGGCGGTTTATCTCGTTTCCTCTCAAACCTCTGGGCGCAGCCACTTTAATGTTGATGCTTGCTGCCCAAAAAATTAAAGGCGGTGGCATAGAAAAACCAGGGGGATATTTGTTAGGTTGGGCGTTGACAATTTTGTTATTGTCGAGTACACCCGCTATTGCTTACTTTTTAGTTAGATCACCAGTTGCAGCTATATTGCCTCCTCCTACATTGGTAGCAACAGTACCAGCTATTAACCAAACTATTAACAGTGCCAATACCATCTCCGATGTGATGACTGCTGGCATCTTACCTGTGGGTGATGTGAAAATCCCATCTTATCTACTACAAAATCCTCAAGCTATCAGTACAAGGGGGTTGCGTGTAGAAGATTTTGTACCTAATGCGGAAACTCTGCAACTCACAACCCAAGTTTGGGAAAGTTATCTTAATCAAATTTACGTTTTCTTACGTGGGCGCTCGTGATCAGGAGGCAGGGGCAGTAAAATTTTAGATTTTAGATTTTAGATTTTAGATTTTAGATGACAAAAACAATCCAAAATCCAAAATCCTTTCATTGAATCGCCCAATGCCCCTGCCTTTTGCGATTTAGGATGACAAAGTGTAAAATTGCTTAAATGGCACAATCTCGACGGCTTGCTAAACTCGGTAGTTACTTACGTCCCCATTGGCAGGATACTGCTTTGGGCATTATTGCCTTATTGTCTGTCAATGGGTTGGGCGTTTATATTCCTTTGCTGATTCGCTCTGGGGTGGATACAGTTTCCACAACTTTTAGATTGGATCAGGTACTACGTTATGTAGTAATCATTATCGCCCTCAGTTCCGCAATGTGGATGATGCGTATGGCTTCCCGCATCTGGATTTTTGGTGTGGGTCGTCAGGTAGAATTTGAACTGAAACAGCGAATTTTTGAGCATTTACTTCAACTAGAACCGTCTTATTTTGCCAGTAATACTTCTGGTGATCTTATTAGTCGGGCTACTAGCGATGTGGACAATATCAGGCGGTTGTTGGGTTTTGCGGTATTGAGTTTAGCAAATACTTTTTTTGCTTATACTCTGACGCTGCCAGTAATGCTATCAATTAGTGTGGATCTGACTTTAGCTTCTCTGGCAGTTTATCCGTTTATGTTTTTGTTGGTGCATTTTTTTAGCGATCGCCTACGCACACAACAAGCTGCTGTCCAAGAACAACTTTCGGATATTAGCGAACTGATCCAAGAAGATATCAGTGGTATTTCTTTGATTAAAATTTACGCTCAAGAAGAAAATGAGCGTCGAGCTTTTCAAAAGAAAAATCAGGCTTTATTAACAGCTAACTTGACATTAGCTAAAACCCGCAGTACTCTGTTTCCTCTGATTGGTGGTTTAGCTAATATTAGTTCCCTAATTATTATTTGGTTGGGAACTATGCGGATATCTTCTGGTAATCTGGCTGTGGGTGATTTTTTGGCTTTATTGATTTATGTAGAGCGTTTAGTTTTCCCCACGGCTTTATTAGGTTTTACCATTACTGCTTACCAAAGAGGTGAAGTTAGTATTGATCGGTTAGAATCAATTTTTAGTATCATTCCCAAAATTCAAGATCCACCTGATGCTATTTCTCTACCCACAAATACAGTTAAAGGTGAAGTTACAGCCAAAAATTTTAGTTACACCTACCCTGGTGCTAATACCCCGGCTTTAGATGATATTAACTTTACTATTAAACCAGGGGAAGTGGTAGCAGTGGTCGGGGCTATTGGTTCGGGAAAATCTACTTTAGCTAATGCTTTACCACGGTTGTTGGATATTCAGGAGGAACAGTTATTTTTAGATGGTTTGGATGTTACAAAAATAGTATTAAATGATTTACGAGGGGCGATCGCTTACGTTCCTCAAGATAGTTTTTTGTTTAGTACCACCATTAAAAATAATATCCGTTATGGCGACCCCATTAGTGAACAAGAAAGGGTAGAAGCTGTTGCTAATCTTGCTCAAATAGCCGCTGAAATTAATAATTTCCCCCAGGAATATGAAACAATTGTGGGTGAAAGAGGAATTACCCTTTCCGGTGGCCAGCGACAACGTACATCTTTAGCTAGAGCTATGTTAATTGATGCTCCAGTTTTAATTTTAGATGATGCCCTTTCTAGTGTGGATAATCAAACTGCTACCCAAATTCTGAAAAATCTCTCTAGCGGTACAAAACAGAAAACCGTGATTTTCATTACCCATCAACTTTCAGCAGCGGCGACTGCTGATAGAATCATGGTTATGGATCATGGTAAAATTGTACAAATTGGTAAACATTCAGAACTTGTGGAACAACCAGGATTATATCAAAAATTGTGGAGTCAGCATCAAGTAGAAGAGTTACTACATTGAGTAACTACATTAAAGTAGCAAATTTTCCTGTAAGAGGATGTTTGAAAAGTTTTTAATGTATAAATAAACCCCTCTCCAAACCTCTCCCCGACGCGGGGAGTTTTTGTATTTATTCAGCAAGCCCTAATTATATTCCTCTCTTTTTTGTTTATCCCAACCTAATTTATGAAATCTGAGGTTAATCTCAGTAATTTTTCTATCTGGTAGCATATCCATTATATGAAAGTAAACAGTAAAATTCTTTTAGCGATTTTCGTGTATATCAGTCTCAACATCATTATTTAGCCCCAACTCAGACAGAGCTACTTTTGTTTCTTCAATCTTTTGGGTAGCTATTTCTCCCTCTACTAGAACCTCCACTTTTAATGTTAATTTTAAGTCTTTATTAGTAGCAAACTTGGTCAGCACTTTCGTGTAAAAGTTCATCCATTTTTGCGGTGTAATTACACCACTCCACTTTAATAATTTGGGTAATGCAACTGGGGTTATAATCTCAGGTTCTTTTGTTGGTTCTGGTTCATCTTGGGGCTGATTAGTATTATTGCTAACATAGGATGCTGGTTTCTCTCCTACAGTGTTTGTAATAGGTGCAGAACTACTGTTAGTATTAGCTGGGGTGTAAGTACCAGTTGGCTCGGTTTGCGGTGTCGTTGATGGGGTTTCAGAAACTGTTACACTTGCAGCTAAAGCTGTTTGGTAAGCTGCTGCTGTTTCTTGGGTGATGATGAACATATCCTCAGAAATTTCCACCTCCGCAGAGGTAAAGGTGCATTGGTAGTGAAACGGTTCATAACCATTGCTGGTTTTACCAACATAAGCTAAAGTTCCATCTTTGACACCGCGAGAGATGGCCTCTTTGACAGCATCACTATTCAACAGTCTGGGAAATAATGGAGATGCAAAAAAAGCATCGCGGACAGCTTTGGTACTCCATTCTGTAAATGCTGGTGGCCAATTTCTGCTTAAAAAGCGAGGGTTAATAATATCAATAACATCGTCACTTTGCCGTAATTTATTGATAATTAAGTTAACTAATTTATCGGCTTGACTAGAGTTAACTTGTCCAAAATCAATTACACGAATTTTGTTATCTTTACCCAATAAAGCAACATATTTATAGGCATTCCACACGCTTTCTTTTAAGTTGGATTCACATTTTTTCAGATTTTCTCCTAATTGTCGGTTTTGGTTTTCATCTAGTCCTTGTTCCTCGTCCCGTATATCTTCCCAAGCTAAAACTTTTCTCGCTTCTTCTCGCAGTTTGGTATCAGTATCAGCAACTGCCCAAATTATCCCACTTTTAAAGGTTCTATCTGATGTACCACATTCTTTAGTCATGGACTCTATCATTTTTAGAGTCTGACTATCCTGGATAGAATGTTCTGGTGCTAATATTGCTAAAGTTAAAACAGGACGACTAGAAATCGTACTAGAATTTTCTGGAAAGTAAATTAATTGTATTCCTGGATGAGAAGTAAAAACTTTTTTAATTTCGGCTTTGACTCTTTCTGTAATTCTTGATGATTGAACATTTGCGCGACGGTCTGCTAAAATTTTGTTTAAGTTGGGTGACAGACTAAAACGATATTTATTTTTTTCTATTGACAAATAATAACAATCTGTAGCTAGTGTCTCTAAAACTGTTTCTACATTGCCAATATCTAAAGATGGTTCTGCTACTGCTAACCGAATTTCTGGTATAGTAGATTCTGCACGTAAAATACCACCATTAGATTCAAAAAATATTGTGGTTGTGACTTTGCGGTGCAGTCGTGCTTTTTTAATTTGGTCATCAGCTGCCATATCTAAACGAATAGCATGGGAATCTTTTTTACCACAAATATCAGTTGTTACTGCACCTTCTAATCTATCTTCGCCTAATTGTCCAAAAACAGCAGCGCGAAATTGGGGGTTATCTAGTGGTGCTGTTCCTAAAGTAATTAAGGGGTCACGGTGTGCGACTTGATATCCTTGTTGGTAAGCATTAGATACCCACAATGCTAGGAGTCGTAATACTCCCCTGGTGCGTTGGAAGCGGGGTAAAACTTGCCATTTGCGCTCAAATACTGATAGCACTGAGGGATGGAAAGGATAGGTAGCATAAAAAGCTTCACGGGGGTTATCCACAGGAAACCAATTGGGAAGCTGTTGACGGTGGTCTAGTACCCAGTCTGCGTATTCATTACAGGTATTAATAGCATCTTTTGGTAACATAATCCTACCATCGGCACTGACAGCCCCAGCATCCCATTCAAATAGTCTTCTTCTAATAATTTCTGAAGTTTCCGCTTCTGCTGACATGATGATAGGTTTACCCACCCTATCCAGCATTTTTTTAAATCTTTGTTCATCTCCTTCATCGGCTGAGGTGTATTCCATTTCGGAAGCGGGAATGGAAACTACTAACACTACATTATCTAAACCTCTAGCCGTTTCTGATAATGCTTGAATGAAATTATATAAACTGTTGTGATAACCCTTGCCACGATAGGAACTAACATAATTAATAATTTCATCCATTAATATTAAACAGGGTTGATCTTTAGGCAGAAATTGTTTAATAACATCGCCTTTAGGTTCAATAAATTCTGCTTCGTGTTGTGCTAATATAGCTAAGGCATTTTCTCCACCTAATTGATAAGCAATTTCTCCCCAGGGAGTTTTCCGTAATGGTGTACCATCATTACCACCGCGGCCATTAAGAGAATCAAATTCAGTGCCGACAAATACCGCTACTGCTGCTTTTGGAACTGAGGAAATACCAGCTTTTTGTAATATCTTTTGTACACCAGTCCAATTATTAGCAATAGCACCACCTTTAGCTAAATGATAAAGTAAAGTTAAGGCGTGGGTTTTACCGCCACCAAATTGAGTAGAAAGATTAAAAATAGCAGAAGTTTCTGTTTTTTCACCCGATAAACGTCGCACAACTTGGGCGGAAAATTCTGTTAAATATTTAGTTAAATAGGTACGTTCAAAAAACCTTTCTGGTTGTTGATAGTCAGCAGGTGCTTTTTGATTTCTAACCTGGTCTAAATGTACTGCAAATTCCGCAGCATCTAAAGGTTTACCTTCCCGTAGGTCTTCGCGGGGTGTTAGTCCATCAATTTTGTACCAAGGTTTAATAGTTGCCATAAATAAATTTAAATGTGTGTGGGAGTGCGGAGTGGGGAGTGTTTGGGTTATGAAGTTAAACCAGAACTTCTTGAACAATTTATTTGCTAAACTCCATCCATCTTGAAAACTTGAGTTTGCGCCATAAAAAAACTATAGGTTTCAACTTGAACGGGGCTTATAGCAGAAAGCAAAAGGCAAAAGGCAATAGTAAAACCCTTACTATGATTAGGTTTCAATACTCAATCATGTCCTAATCATCCTGGCTACAGCTATAAATGAGAAAATTGATCTCAAAAGTGAAGGATTTGGATAGGATATAGAATTATTCCCCTACTAATCTTAATGCTTGATTTATCACTTTATCAGATAAATACATTCCACAGAGGCGCAGTTGTTCTAAAACTGGGCGTGCAGATGGAATTATCCCTCGTTGTTTAGCTGTAAGAACTATACCTAAAGTTCCCCGGAGGGGAATGCCCAAAGCTGCTGCACAACGACGGGCTGCTAAATCATCAATAATTACCTCAGTGCCAGGATTTACATAAGCCCAAGTTAAAACCGCAGATTCACCAGCCCCTAAATCCCAAGTTTGAATGATGCTGGGTATGGGAGGTGTTTCTGTCACTACCAACCAGGAGGTATGAGCGAGACTAGAGGCGGTGATGTCTGTTTCTCCATAAGCCTGAATTTCAGTGGACACTGCTTGAGGAACAGTGATTTCCGGGCTGACTATCTGCAATAAATGGAGAAAACCACCTTTAGTCAAAAAAATTAGGGGAGAGGTGTTAATTGCAGGTTTGATGGCAATACTTGGCAATTTTTCAGTCACGGCTTAATCTTTGGGCTTTAATAGGTAATTGTTGGGGACAAAATACAGGTTTTTATTCACGGGCTAATTCTTGTTCTAAATCATCAAAATCTACAGAAAATACATCCACTTGTTCACGGGCTAGGGCTGCAAGAAAGTCGCGGCGGTTTAACCCGGCAATTTGTGCAGCTTTCTCTTGAGAAATTTCCGCTTTTTGATACCAGTATATAGCGGCTGCTAGGCGCATATCACGTACAAAGTCATCTGGGGAAAGACGACGGGCTGAAAATACTTCTGGGGGTAAGTCTAGATTTACTTTCGTCATAAAGTTAGCTTCCATGAAAATTAAAATCCTAGTCCTTTCTTTCTGGCTAATACCCCATCTACCCAGCGTTTTTCCTCTGTACCGATGGGGTATAATGCTGATAATGCCTGAGCAAGTCCCCAAAAGCGTTGGTCGTTTCCTGCTCCTTCATCTACTAAAAAGCGTTTCAGGGCTTCGCTACGTCCGGCTGCAAATAAAATCATGCTTTGGTGAATGCGGTCTAATGTGGTGTTACCTAGTTGGGGTACGGTTTTTTCTCCCCAGTCTGTATCCTCTTCTGTTTCAGGGATACCCAGGACTGCGAATAAGTTGAGTTGTTCGGTTTCTTTCTTTTTGCCTTTTTTACCTTTGGTTTTGCTGGGGGTTTGGGCTTCTTCTTTACCAAATAAATATTGTGTACGTTCTGATACTGGTAAAAGTTTGGCGGTGCTGCCTTTGACTTCTACTAAGCGGGTAAGTTGTTCTAAGTGTGCGCCTAGTCCTTGGGCTATTTTCCGGGCTGCGTCAAATTCTAGGGTGTAACCGCCTGTTTTACTGGTTTTGCTGCTGGTTTCGTCGTCTTCGTCGTCGGGTTCTGATTCGCTGGTTTCGTTGTTGTCAATGCTACCTGTGGAAAGTGTCCATAACCACATGGCGGTGAGGCGGGCATCTTCTTCAAAGCTGGTAGTATCTGCGTTTGAGAAAATCATACTCAGTGCTTCTTTGGAGACTGCTGCCCATACGTATTCTAGGTATTCTTTGAGGGTGACAAGTTCGCCGGAGGCTTTTTCAACGCTGGAGTAGCGGGAGAATATTTCTAAAGCGGGTCCGAGGCAAGCAAAGATGGCATCTGCACCTACTACGCCTTCTGATGCTAGTCTGGGCATCCATTCATGTATGCGTTGGGGCAGTTCTTGGAGTACGTCGCGCCAGTCGCCGATATCATCAGAGTTGCGGGGACGGCAGACTATATGAACTGATGAAGCGAGGGCGGCAGAATCTTTTGCTCTAAGACGTGAACTCATTTCGGTATCAATAGGCCAAGATGCTGTTACAATCCAGCCCGCCTCAATCATCGCTTGTAAAAGAGATTCCCACCCAGATGTAGATTTATGGGCAAATACAACTACACCTATACCATGAGGTTGTAGAATACGACGACCTTCTTTTAGGGATTTAGTCATAGTTTGTACAAAATAATCCCTATCTTTACCCTTGATTTCATCAACTATACATTCTTCATCTTTATCAGTTAATTCTAAATTGAACAAACTCTTACAAGACCCTATTATTACTCTTTTTAACCATACGTAAAAATAATCAGATAAATCTGCATAGGGAACTGCATCAAAATAAGGTGGATCGGTAATAAATGCTTGGATAAAGTTATCAGGTAAAGGATGCGAAGAAGCTGATGACTGTACAACATCACCACACTCCAAATTAGAATTCACAATATAATTAATTCCATCTACTACTCTTTTAATAACCGATTCAGGTGAACCACCAGCACCAGCCAACAAATTAACTTCACCAAAATCCATTACGATCTGAATCGCCCAACGCACAAAAAAAAGCGACGTTGTAACATAGCCATGGTAAAACCTAACGCCCTACCTCTGGCTGTATCATCACTGGCAGCTTTGATTGATTGGTCTTCTACATAATCAGTAAGTGCATTATAAAATGCTAACTCTTCTGCATCAATTTGAAATTCTATGGTTTCAACTTTACGGTTAGTGAATAGTTTTTTCACAATTCCTGTTTCTGCATCGGGAAATGTTTTTAACGATTCTTTAGTGCGACGTAGGTAAAAAGGAGCATTATTCCGTTTCATTGCTTCTTCTAAACTTTGGACATCTCCATAAACATCTCGGTCTAATAATTCTAGGAATAAACAAAAGTTTTTTGGATCACCTTTATGGGGCGTGGCTGTCATTAATAAATAGTGGTCGGTAATTTTTGCCAGTTCTTCACCGAGTTTATAGGCTAAGGTTTTACTATCGGAACTGTAGGCACTCATTTTATGTGCTTCGTCTACAATAATTAAGTCCCAGTTACTTCTTAATAAACTGTCTTTTGCGTCTTCGATGCGAGAAACCCAAGATACGGAAGTGACAACTTGATTTTTTTCTTGCCAGGGATTAGAACCATAGTTAGCGCGTAGCACATCACCGCGTATCACTTCAAATTCTTCTCGAAATTTGTCTTTGAGTTCTCGCTGCCATTGAAATGTCAGGTTAGCAGGGGTGATAATTAGTGTACGTTGAACTAATCCTCTCACTTTCAGTTCTTTCAGTAGTCACCCTGCCATGATGGTTTTTCCAGCACCGGGGTCATCTGCGAGTAAGAACCGGATGCGTGGTTGTTTGAGGAAATAGTCGTAAACTGCTTCTAGTTGGTGTGGTAAGGGGTCTACACGAGCGATCGCCAACGCGAAATAAGGGTCATATTCATAGGACAACCCCAAACGTAATGCTTCTACACCGAACCGAAAATGCTGGGAATTACCATCAAAGGGTTCTTTTTCCGGTGTAGATTCCAACTGTTCCAACTGTTCAGCATTGAGAATTGGTTGATAGGTATGGTTAGTGTTGACTCCTGTACCAATGAGTTTTATTGCATCACCCATTGATACAACGACCAATACCTGTACTGGTTCTGGAAAAATTGAACCATGTACAATTACATTTGCTTTCAGTTGGTCTAGTTTCATGCTGTCACCATTATTTGAGAAATTTCTACTTGTGCCTCTTTACTTCGTTCAATTGCATAACAGTTAGTAGTGTTATAGACAAATATCTTTAAGCTACTTTTCCCGGTTTTACCCGGAATGGGCTTTCCTGCAATACCCCCTCTCCTCCATCTTCTCAAGCTTTTGCTTAATAAGATTTTTACATCTGATTTATAGCTTGATGTAGCAAGTCATATATCAATAAAAATAATAATCAAATTTAAGTGTGGTTGTAAATATTTTTCTAGATTATTGTTTGTTAAATTTCTTTGCTGAAAAGATAAGTATTGTAATAAATCTTCAGTAAATACCTCAGCAGCAACAATGTGGTTTAGACATATAAATGTAAATTACTTAAACAATACTGCGTTGTGTCACGTAAACACTAAACCTCAAAAACTACCAAACATAGCGGTTTTACATAATTTATTAACACTTCTTAGCAATGTTGGACACACATTTTCAACAAAAAACCTCAATATAGTTGTGTTGTACTACTAAAAAGGTCAGGTTACTGGGGTATGCTTTACTCATACTACTCTCTGGGTCCTGTTTATTATCTATTCACAGCTTATACTGAGAGAGCTTTTTTACATCCTTTCCGACTTTTCAAACATCCTCTAAGGGCGAAGCATTCGGGCAACCAATTATCAATTTTGATCACAGGTTATTTTCCGAATGCTTCGCCCCTACGACTCCTGACTCCTATTCCTAACTAGCAACTTGGGTTATTTAATTTATTTATGACTTTATCCCCTCCCCTAAATTCTCAATCAGATCCTCCCCTTCCCCCTTGGGAAAGCCTACCCACAATGTATGATTTACCTAGTGAGAACCCAGAGGAAAAAGGTTTGCCAGACGAATTTCATTTTTTACAACCATTACTTTTATACCTAACTTTTCAACCTATAAACTGGCCACCAGAATTGGTTTATAGTGCTGCTGATCTGAATCTTTATTATCATTTAGAGCATCCTTTATGGTATAAACGTCCAGATTGGTTTGGTGTAATTGGTGTTTCTAGGTTATATAAAGGTGAAGATTTACGTTTAAGTTATGTGACTTGGCAAGAAACAGCAAATCCTTTTGTGGTAGTGGAATTATTATCTCCTGGTACAGAAGATGAAGATTTAGGTAACAAGCAAAGTCAAAAAGATCAACCGCCTACAAATAAACCTCCTACAAAATGGGAAGTTTATGAACGTATTTTGCGGATTCCTTACTATATTGTTTTTAGTCGTTATACCAATGAACTCCGCGCATTTCATTTAGTTGGTGGTCATTATGAACCAATGAATTTAATAAATGGACTTTTACCCATGCCAGAGTTAGGTTTAAGTTTAGGATTATGGTCAGGTTCATTTCGTGGTATTTCTAAGTTGTGGTTAAGGTGGTTTACTCTTGATGGAGAATTAATTCCTGAACCTACAGAAGAAGCTACTAATGCTAAAGAAAGAGCTATTCTTGCTGAACAAGAAGCAACTCAAGCAAAAAGAAAAGCGGAAATACTGGCTGAAAAATTGCGTCAGTTGGGTGTTAATCCTGATGAACTTGATGATTAATTAATTAAATCTTTTTGTCAGAATCAGGATGTCCAGGATTTAAGGATTTACAGGATTAAATCAGGATGGAAAAATTGATTAATTAATCTGTCACCTGTCACCTGTCACCTGTCACCTAATATTAAGAACCTTGATCCATAATCATATTTTGCACGATTGAAGCTGTAGCAGGTGCGAGTAAAACACCGTTGCGATAATGACCAGTGGCTAAAATCACATTACTATAATTAGCTAATTTTTCAATCACGGGTGCTGGTCTACCTTCAGGACGGGGACGCATACCAGACCAAGTGCGGAGAATTTTCGCCTCAGATAAATCTGGACAAAAGGCGATCGCCTGTTGTTTGACAGATTCTAACAATTCTTTTTTAGCTAAAATCTCATCTTCATTATTGGGAAATTCTACCGTAGCACCCACCCAATAGTCACCATTACCCATAGGTACAAGATGAACATCATTGCCAGTAATTACTGGTTGAAAATCAGGATTGCCTAAAACCCGTCCTAAACTTAAATATAAAGCCTGTCCTAAAACTGGGCGAATATTTACCTTATGATTTAATTGTCTAGTGAGTAAAGTTGAACCTAAGCCAGCAGTCACAATAAACCAATCTGCCTCAACTTTAGCTTCTGAAGTTTCCATAAATTTAAGTTTTTCAGTAACATGGGGCGTGATCTGAACTATGTCAGTAGAAGGGGCTTGATGATTGCGTACAGCCACACCAAATTTAAATTTTACCCCATTGCGTTGCGCTGCATCTACCAAAGCTAAAGTTAACGCTGTGGGGTTGAGTTGCAGGTCTTGAGGAGAATAAACAGCACCAATCACAGTAGAATTATTAACTTGTGGACAGAATTTTTCTAGTTTTTCCTTGTCCCACACAGCTAACTGCCATCCTTGAGATTTACGAATTTCCCGTAATTGTTCCCAATCTGTCATTACCTCCACACCACTTTCTAAAGGGTGTTCTGGGTCTTCAGACAATAACATGACAAGACCCTGACGGTTACAAGGAATTTTCCGCCCTGTCATACCTTCCAGTTCAGGAATTAAAGTTTGATAACGTTTAATACTTTCTTCGCGGATCTGCCAAGCTTTACCCTTGGTTTTATGGCTAATAATGCCCATTAAAACACCCAAAGCCGCAGCAGTAGAACCTTGTGCTGGTTGGTTTTTCTCAAAAACAGTGATATTTAAACCTTTAATTTGGCTCAGTTGATAGGCGATCGCTGCCCCAACTACACCACAACCGATAATTACTATATTCATAAATTTTGTAAACAGTGAGGGATGAAGAGTTAAGACTATCCTCTTCACCCTATCACTTGATTAACCTAGCGTTTTGTGACTCAAGACTCAGAGTTATTTAGTTGTCAGTGATTAGTTATCTGGTTAAAGCTGGTGATAGGTAATTGGTAATAGGTAATTGGTAATTGATAATGGGTAAATCTATTACTGTCCCCAGTCCCCAGTCACCAGTTCCCAGTCACCAGTCACCAGTCACTTTACTCTGGAATCAGTTGTAGGAACTTGTCAACATCTGCAAAGGCATCTTTGTAAGCACTTAAAGCTTGACTGGTGTTACCTGCACCAGCAGCTTTGTCAATTTTTACCAAATCACTCAATAAATCCTTGGTAATTTGTCTGGCTTTAGACTGGTCTTGGGGTAATAGGTTGGGGATAACATAGGTCATATTCAGCCTAGCTTCCGTCATTGGTCCATGAATAAAATTACCCACCTTGATCCATTCACCGCTTTGAATCAGGGTTTGCAGTTCTTGTGAGCGATCGCGCACCACCTGAATATCAGGAAAATATTCCTGAATTTTGGCAACTTGAGCCGGTGTGTAAGTTGGAGGTGCAGTAGCAACACTAGGACTGCCACAGCTGATCAGAAATGTAGTCAAGAGTACAAGAATCAGTGACAAAATAGAGCGTTGACGCACCATAAAAGGAAATTAATTTGCTATTTGTTTACCAATTTACAGTGTCATTTTAGATCGCTACTGTAATTTTTCGTTCCTACTAGTGAAAGTTTTGTCAAAAATTCTCTCACTTCATCGGGAGGAAATTCTGGCATCCTGACTCCTGACTCCTGTGATAAATGTGAGGAAATCTTCATTCACAGTTGCAAAACTTCCAATGTTCTTGATAAGCTGAAACACTAATAAGACAAACCTTCTGGCGGGTTTTCTGTTTTCACATCCCCCACAGACCGATGCGATATTAGGAGAGTTTTAACGTGAATGCAGCTGAACAGGCAACAAACCTTGAACTAGCCAGCAAGATTGCTACAGTAGTGAACTTGTTTAAATTAGAGTTTCCTGATGCCAAAAGCGATCTTAAACCTTGGCATAATGACCCAGAAACCAGGGAACTCGTAGATCCTGATTCCATCGACATCGGTTTTCACTTTCCGGGAATCAGCAAATCTTGGCGCTGTCGTAGCGTTTTATTTCAAATCCGTTTTTATCAAGATCCCATCAATAAATCTCGGCGAGCTATTGGGATTGAAGTATCAGGATTTGATCATCGTGGGCAAGCATGGCGACTGTCAACAGTAGATCAATGGAGTTTTGTTGGTGAGTCTTTACCTTCTCCTGTTATTGGTGACAAACTCAAACAAATTTGCAGACAAATATTAGAAGTCTTTAACATAAATTCTGATTTATAAGGAGTCAGGAGTTATGAATTTTGGATTTTGGATTTTGGATTTTGGATTGTTTTTTGCAAATTCAATCTAAAATTTATAATCTAAAATATTTCTCTCTATCTTCCCACACCTTCCCAAGCTAACAAATATCAGGACTTACGCAAAAGGGAACGAAAGTAGGGGTAATACCCTTCGGGAAGCAAGCTACATGAATTACCCCTACGCAAGAATAAGGTTTTCAGTCACATCTTGCGTAAGTCCTAAAATATGATAAATATTCAACAGAAATATCTCTGATTTTCTGTCATAAATATAATTCTATAATTCTATAATTCTGCAAGTTGAATTAATCAGCGTCTAAATATTCCCCAGGTGTTATCTACCATCAACACCACACCGAGGAAATATATGCGCTTTTCCACATTTGGTAAATCAGGTAGATTTTCTTTTCCGTTTGCTGTTAAATGTGTTAGCTTTACGTTTTTTTTTGGAACTTTAATATTTTGTGGTTTTTATATCGGTTCTTCCATGATCTCCTATGTTATCTCCAACTCAAACACTATTCACCCTACCTCAATATCTGGTATTAAAGATTAATAAATTGGTAGTTGGTAATTGGTAATTGGTAATTGGTAATTGGTGATTGGGTTATTCATCTTAACCCAGTCCCCAGTCACCAGTCCCCAGTCACCAGTCACCAGTCACCAGTCCCCAGTCACCAGTCCCCAGTCACCAGTCCCC
>NZ_JAQMTI010000007.1:0-3111 GCF_028329225.1 Sphaerospermopsis kisseleviana CS-549
AGTCAGGAGTCAGGAGTCAGGAGTCAGGAGTCAGGAGTCAGGAGTCAGGAGTCAGGAGTCAGGAGTCAGGAAGAAAGGATTTTACAGCAGATTTCATATAAGTGAAGTACACCAGTAGCGGGCAAGATGCCCGCACCACAAGAGTTTTATGATTCATCTCTGTACCTCATAACACCGGGAAGTGCTGTATTTTCCCAATTCCCAATTCCCAATTCCCAATTCCCAATTCCCCATAACTTAATACTTAGGGTTTGCTGAATAAACTGAAACCCACTATGAATAAAGAGTTTGAGGGTGATAACAAAGAAAATAGGTGCAAGGTTTTGGAAACTATGAGTAGGAAAACCTTGCACTTTGTTGGTTTTTACCTCGTTTCCAAATACAAAAAACTCCTTGATATCCTTGAACTCCTGACTCCTTGATCTCCTCCACCAGATGTCTAATGATAAACAGCTAACTTTTGATCTTGCACCCGATCTTGAATATTCTCTTCTACAATTTTGCGGAAAACATCTCCATCAATGGTTTCTTCTTCCGCTAACATATCAACTAAACGCTCCATAATCATGCGGTTTTCTTGCAGTAATTCTTTTACCTTCACATAACAATTGCTGACAATCTCTCTGACTTGAGCATCAATTTTACCAGCAATTTCTTCAGAATATTCTGATTTATTTCCCCAGTCACGTCCCAAAAATATATCACTATTATTTTGACTTTCCAAGGATAATGGACCTAAATCAGACATCCCAAACCTTGTTACCATTTGTCTGGCCATGTTTGTCACTTGTTGCAAATCATTACCCGCACCTGTGGTAACTTCCGGTTTCCCAAACACTATTTCCTCAGCCGCACGACCGCCTAAAGCTGCCATAATTCGGGCTAAAATTTGGGAACGGGAAATTAAACCCTGTTCTTCATTGGGTGTAAACCAAGTTAAACCTAATGCTTGTCCTCGGGGAATGAGGGTAACTTTTTGGACTGGATCATGGTCTTTAACCAATGTACCTATTAAAGCGTGTCCCACTTCATGGTAAGCAATTAAACGTTTGTTTTTACTTTCTACTAAAGCAGTACCCTCCATTCCCGCAACTACCCGATCTACAGCATCATCTATTTCTAAAATGGTAATTGCTTCTTTGCGTCTTCTAGCTGTGAGAATAGCTGCTTCATTGAGGAGGTTCGCTAAGTCTGCACCGGTAAAACCAGGAGTCCGTCGGGCGATCGCATCTAAGGACACACTCGGATCTAATTTTTTGTTCCGTGCATGAACTTGCAAGATTTCCAAACGTCCTTTTAAGTCTGGTGCATCGACAATAACTTGTCTATCAAAACGACCAGGACGCAACAAGGCTGAATCTAAGACATCAGGACGGTTGGTAGCGGCAATAATAATAATACCTGTGTTACCTTCAAAACCATCCATTTCTGTTAATAGCTGGTTTAAGGTTTGCTCTCTCTCATCATTACCACCACCGATACCTGCACCCCGCTGTCTACCTACTGCGTCAATTTCATCTATAAAGATAATACAAGGAGCGTTATCTTTGGCTTTTTTGAACAAGTCACGGACACGGGAAGCACCCACACCCACAAACATTTCTACAAATTCTGAACCGGAAATACTGAAAAATGGTACAGCAGCTTCACCGGCGATCGCTTTTGCTAGTAAAGTTTTACCTGTACCTGGGGGTCCAATTAACAGCACGCCTTTGGGAATTTTCGCCCCCACTGCGGTAAATTTTTCTGGTTGTTTCAAAAAAGTAACAACTTCCTGTAATTCTTCCTTGGCTTCTTCAATTCCCGCCACATCATCAAATTTTACTCCCGTTTTCGCTTCCATTTGAAACCGAGCGCGAGATTTACCAAAATTCAAAGCTTGGTTAGAAGCATTGGCAGAACGGCGCAGGAACAACAGCATTAACGCCACCAGTGGTAAAATCCACATCAGATTGATTAATAATCCTACGGCTGCTCTACTATTAGCAGAGGAAACCTGACCAAACTCAACATTTTTTTCTTTGAGTTTGTTTATTAACTCCGAGTTTTGATCTAAAAGCCGTACCGCTATAGGTGGTGCATCGGGTTTTTGATCTGCTAAATACACTTTAGCTATTTGTTCGGTTTCATCAATTTCGACTCTTTTAACCAGCCCTTGCTCGGTTTTTTGCAGCAATTCCCCGTAAGATAAAGAGTTACGTTCTGCTTTTTGTGCCAAGACGGGACTACCCCCAAACATTCCCGGCAACATGATCATAGCGGCTGCTAATGCCCCAGTCCAAGCTACTCGCTTTGTTTGACGCTGTTTGTTCAATGCCTTTTTAGCAACTTTTGTCATAATATTTACCCTTTTAATTTTGGCATAAGCGAATTTTTGGTTTTATGCCTATTCTTCTTACAGAAATAGCAATAACTGGAAATTACTGTTTTCTTATCTAGTTTAACTTCGAGCTATGAGAAATTGGTGATTGGTGATTGGTGATTGGTGATGGGTGATTGGGAAAGAAGGCAAGAGGCAAGAGGCAAGAGGCAAAAGGCAAAAGGCAAAAGGCAATAGTTCGACTTCGCTCACCAACCAGGCAAAAGGCTTTTAGAGAATTTTGGTGTACGGAGTTTTTTTCAATAATCAAATAGGAGTCCTATCTATATTTGAGTAGGTTTTATACAGCGGTTCATTAACTAACTATAAACTAACTATAATGTGATTATATTTTTAGTAACTATGAATATTACCCAACCTTACTACCATGCCTCCTTCAGCCCCGATGGTAAAACCTTAGCTTCTGGGAGTTTGGATGAAACCATCAAACTGTGGGATGTCGCCACCGGGAAGTCAATCGCCACCCTCACGGGACATTCAAATAACGTTAATTCAGTAGCCTTCAGCCCCGATGGTAAAACCTTAGCTTCTGGGAGTTTGGATAACACCATCAAGATTTGGCGGGGGCGTTAATGGTCATGGTGTTGACTGTGGTCGGTGAGCGGAGTCGAACCGTTGACCATCAAAAAATCCAAACCTACCCCCGAATGACTGTAATATTTCTCCCTTGGGGACTCATAGCTATTTCCGTGGTAGTGCGATCGCTGATGGGGGGTAAGTCGGGGCGACGG
>NZ_JAQMTI010000092.1:0-10613 GCF_028329225.1 Sphaerospermopsis kisseleviana CS-549
TCGCGTCGGCAATAGTCTCAATTCAATACTTGATATCACCGTATTATATATCAAGTAGTTGATTTTTTCCTAAAAATATATTGATTTTTGTCAATACAAGTATAGTTTTGTCTATGAAATTGTCAACTTAGGACTTGCTCATTTCTCTAATCCCAACCGGGGACGAATCCCATAATTCCGATACCGGAAATAATCCCGCAAAATCCGGTCATGGTCAAAACATAAGTTAATCGGTACACACCAAGGCTCAAAAACACCTACACCCTTAGCATCATCACCCGCAACAGGTTCACCCGTCGCAGTTGCCAAAAATACAATACTAATTGTATGTTGACGAGGATCACGACTAGGATCAGAATAAACCAAAAACTGTTCAATTAACTCTATTTTTAAACCTATTTCTTCCTCGGCTTCCCTGCGTGCTGACACTTCCACAGGTTCACCATAATCTACAAACCCTCCGGGAATAGCCCATCCTAAAGGTTCATTATGTCTTTCAATCAGAATGATCGGGCGATGAGGTCGATCAATTAATTCAATAATAATATCAACGGTAGGAGCAGGATTTCTGTTGTTATTGTTAAGAATCAACATATTTTTAATTTAGTGTCCCTAAAAAATCAATTAAATGTAACATTTGTGTAAGTCCTCATCAACAATCTACTCACATTCACCATTAACTATGCCTTTTCCTAGATCAAGCGGAATTTTACTGCATCCAACTTGTTTCCCCAGTCGTTTCGGGATTGGGGATTTAGGGGATAAAGCTTATCGTTTTATTGATTTTCTCAAAGATAGCTACCAGCAATATTGGCAAGTTTTACCTTTAGGACCTACTGGTTATGGTAATTCTCCTTATATGTGCTACTCAGCAATGGCAGGAAATCACCTGCTGATTAGTCCAGATAAGCTGGTAGATGAGGGTTTGTTATCTGAAGCAGATTTTGCGAATTTACCAGCATTTCCGGCTGATAAAGTGGATTTTGAGCGAGTTATTCCCATTAAAACCAATCTGCTCAAAAAAGCTTGCGAAAATTTTAAACATCACGCCACCGCTATCCAAAGAAAAGCTTTTCACACTTTTTGCAACACCAGAGGCTATTGGCTGGATAACTATGCTTTGTTTATGGCGCTCAAAGATGCCCACAATGGAGCTAGTTGGTACACTTGGGAACTAGAACTGGCAAAAAGAGAACCCGCAGCATTGGCCCGGATGGAACAAGGGTTAACACAAGAAATATTTTATTACAAGTTCATCCAATATGAGTTTTTCCGTCAATGGTCAGAACTCAAGAATTACGCTAATCAAAATGGTGTAGATATTATTGGCGATATCCCCATTTACGTAGCTCATGATAGTGCTGATGTATGGGCAAATCCTGAATTTTTTGCTTTGGATGAAGAAACAGGTGCAGCGGCTTTAATGGCAGGAGTTCCACCAGATTATTTTAGCGCCACTGGTCAATTATGGGGCAACCCGGTTTACAACTGGGAAAAGTTGCAAAAGCAGGACTTTAAATGGTGGGTGCAACGTTTTGAGGCTATGCTGGATTATGTTGATATCATTCGGATTGACCATTTCCGAGGGTTTGAGGCTTATTGGGCTGTACCCCAAGGAGAAGAAACCGCCATCAATGGAGAATGGATCAAAGCGCCAGGGGGAGAATTTTTTGCAGTTATTAAACAAAAACTGGGCAAATTACCGATTTTAGCCGAAGATTTGGGGATTATTACAGAAGAAGTGGAAGCACTACGAGATCAATTTGAGTTTCCGGGGATGAAGGTATTACAATTTGCCTTTGGTTCAGATCCTGGTAATCCGTTTTTACCTTTTAATTACCCACGTAATGCAGTAGTTTACACTGGCACTCACGACAATGATACGACTCTAGGCTGGTTCAATACTACGAATGATTACGAAAAGCAAAATTTATTGTTATATTTGGGAAATATCAGCCCTGATGGTATACACTGGGATTTAATTCGTTTAGCTTTGAGTTCCATCGCTAATCAAGCGATTATTCCTTTACAGGATGTTTTGGGATTGGGAACTCAAGCCAGAATGAATTATCCCAGTACGGCTGAGGGTAATTGGGAATGGTGTTATCAGCAAGAGGTTTTGACCAAGGAATTGCGCGATCGCTTGAAAATTCTCACCAATCTTTATGGACGCGCTCCCATAAGTTGATGATTAACTTTTCCTGATTAACTTTTCCTGATTAACTTTTTCTGGGTGCGTAGTATAAAGCTGAAACCTGCATTCCGTACTCAAAACTTCATGGTTAGTAGGGGTTGGTTTAACCTAATTAGCAGTCTCAAGGAAACATAGCTATTTTTAGTTATGTGTAGTAGATGATATTGGCAGATAACAGCAATGTTTTCTATATTGTGTTGTATGCCACTGATAAATTTAATACTTGGTTAACCTATCCCTACTGGCGCACGACGTTTCAAGACCTGACCTTAGCGGCAATCCTGACTTCCTGAAATTTCCCCGGTTGTCCCATTTGTTTAGGTTGTTGCTGATTAACGCTCATCAACACACCCCCAGCATTGTCAGTTTTTACGGTCAGTTCTTCAGCAGCTTTCCATTTGCGGTGAGATCCTTTTGGTAGAACTCCCTCAAACTCGGTTTTACCATCAGCGACAATACGAACCCAAGATGAGGACTGCAAGGTAACATCAATTTCTACAGTTTCTGAACTGTTGATATCAGATGGAATTACCTTTAAATCCTGGGATTGCAGTTTCTGAGGCTTTAAATCGTCATTTTTCTCCGCCTTTAGTTGATTTTGGCTATTGTTTGCTTCTAAAGCGGTTTGATTCAATAACTGAGATAAACTAGTTACAGAGCATACTATGACGACAATGTAAAGCAAGTACAGATGAAAAGGACGCAGTTGAAAAAAGGGTTGGGGTTGCCAATTGCGTTGAAAACTGACTTTTTGAGAACCGAGAGGAAAATGGCTGGCAAATTCAGCACCCTTCACCCCTAGTGCATCAGCAAATTGCCTGATTAAACCCTGAGTGTAAATAGGTTCTGGTAAATCGCTTAAATCACCTACTTCAATGGCGTTTAATAGTCGGCGAGGAATTCTGGTGATTAACACAATTTCATCCATAGATAAACCCTTTTGTTGACGCAAAACCGCTAGTTTAGCGCCCAGTTGTGCTAATTTTTCCGCCTGTTGTTCTTCTATTGATGGTTTGCTGGGTTTTTCATCTTTTTTTCTTAGCCAGTTCAATTTCATAATTTTTATTCCACTCCTTAACTCAACTTAATCATTAATAGGTATCCGCTTTATCAATTGATAATTAACAATTGACAATTGATAATTGTGTTATTCAAGGTTGAAAATCCCCGATTTCCAGGTAAAAAAAGCCAAAAATTCTGGTTTTTCAAGATCCTGACTTTTAGGAAGAGGTAATTGTCAATTGTTCATTGTTAGTTGTCCATTATTGAACTGATTCTTTAAAAAAATAATTTCTTCTGGGGTGAGATGACGATAGTCACCAACACCGAGAAAACCAGCCTTTGGTGTTTGTAGTTGAATTGAACCGATGGCAGTGCGATGCAGTTGGATCACAGGATATCCTAACTGTTCAGCTACACGGCGAATCTGACGATTTCTGCCCTCCTGTAAAATTATTTCTAATTTGCTTTGGTTTGCCAAACGTTCAATCAAGCGTACTTTAGCAGGTCGTGTTTTTTTACCTTCTAGTACAACACCTTCACGCCACATCTTCAGAACTGTTTCTGGGGGATGTCCTTTAACCACAACATGATATGTCTTAGAGATATTATGACTGGGATGAGTTAGCGAAAATGTCAAGTCTCCATCATTTGTTAATATTAATGCTCCGGTAGAGTCAGCATCTAAACGCCCCACTGGGTGAATACCAGTACCCTTGTGTAAATTTTCGGGTAATAGATCCAAAACCGTAGTTCTACCGTGGGGATCATCACAAGTAGAAACTACTCCAGCGGGTTTGTTGAGTAACAAATAGATTAAAGCTGGGCGATCGCTGTGAGAAATAGGTTTACCATCAATGCAAATAGTGTCTCGTTGGGGATCGACTTTTTGACCTAAATGTGCCACAATCCCATTTATCTGCACTCGTGATTGCTTAATCATCTCCTCAGCTTCACGACGTGAGGCTATACCCCATTGAGAAATAATTTTTTGTACTCGTGCCTCCATGTATAAATTTTGTATACTTTGTTAATTCAGACTTATTATTAATTGTTCCAAGTTTTGTGGAGTTGATACCTAAAAGTGAATCTTGCCATTTCTCAGTTAATAGCAATCACCATTACAGTTAAGAACTGTTTAATATCTCGTGATTTTTGAGCAAATATCAAATACTAAGCAATAACCTTGTTCAATGACAGATAAAAACCCCCCATCCGCCAATAGTAAGAAAATAAGGTTAATTACTCAAGCACTAACCACGGCAATTAAGCTATGGCTAAAAACACAATTAACTCAAGTATCACAGATTGATATAGAGATTGGAGCAAGCGATCGCCAAATCCTTTCTGGCTGTATTCCTATGGTATCTATTTTTGCTACTAATGCAGTTTATCAGGGTATCCATGTTACACGCATTCAAATTTCAGCTGAAAATATACAGATAAACATTGGTTCCATAGTCAGGGGTAAACCCCTTAAATTATTGGAAATAGTTCCCGTAGTTGGTGAACTGGTGGTAGATGAAGGGGATCTGAATAAATCTCTTTCATCAGAATTATTGTCAACTGGCTTAAATGATGTACTGTTCAAACTATTACCAGAATTATGGGAAAAATACAAGCCTATTTGTTGGCAGAAAATTACACTTGACAATCAGCATTTAATACTGTATGGACTTGTAGCAACTGACAGAGAACCTATATCTTTAGAAATTTCTTTAGGTCTAGAACTGCTGAACAGTCAAGAACTACAATTAACACAGATTAAAATTCTGTATAATCAAGAACCAATTTTAGAAAATAATCCTGGATACAATTTAGACCTTGGTTCAGACGTTGACCTCCAAGAATTAACTTTGGAATCTAGCCAAATCTTATGTCGTGGACGCATCAACGTCAACCCATAATAGATAATTGACAATTGATAATTGACAATTGATAAGTGGTGATTGGTGATTGGTGATTGGTGATTGGGTAATAAATTTGATGTTTCCCTATCAACTATCAACTGTCAACTATCAACTATCAACTATCACTTTAACAAAGGTAAAATGAGTGTGACAAAATAGTAAACTAAAGGGGCGGTAAAAATATAACTATCAGTCCGGTCTAATATACCACCATGACCGGGTATCAATTGTCCTGAATCTTTTACTCCTGCATCTCGTTTTAACATAGATTCAGTTAAATCGCCTAAAAGACTAGCAACACCTATCAATAAACCCAAAGTTAAACCAGAGATCACAGAGTAAGGAAAATGGAGAAAATAAGCACCGGCTAGTGCTACTATGAGACTGCCGCTAATACCAAAAATTGCCCCTTCTACAGTTTTTTTCGGACTGATATTTGATAAAGGAGTTTTACCGAAAAACTTACCAAAAAAATAAGCACCAATATCAGCAGCCCAAATACATAAAAAAGTTAAAACTGTAAATGTTAAACCTTCGGGTAAACCAGTGATATTTTCTGGGGTAAAAATTTGATTCCAGTTTTCAGGCCAGTAGCCACCAAAGGGAAGATTACTAATAATATTTGTACTATTGAGATTTCGCAAACGTACCCAGTAACTCGGTAAATAACCGACATAAAACAGCCCCATAATAGAAGCGGAAATATCAGCAATGGTAGCAAATTTGGGTTGAAAAAGCAGGTAAAAACAAATAAAAGTTCCTGCTATGGGCATGATAGCATCAGCTAAACTGGCATTGAGAGTACAAATAGCCAGTAAAATTAAACTGACAACTATAGTAGTTTTAGCTGCGGGAGCAATACCTCTGGATCTAACTAAATTAAAATATTCTTGTTGACCTAAAAAGACAACGATCGCCATAGCTATGGTAAAGTACCAACCACCTAATAAGGTTGAAGATAAAGCTAAAGCGATCGCAATAATTCCACTAATAATTCTTGACCAAGGCATAATAATAGTATTTTAGATTTTAGATTTTGGATTTTGGATTGAATCCAAAACCGAAAACCGAATAGATTCAATCTAGTTTTTCACCACTGAGAATAAAAATCGGATCAGCGGCGACAAAGGTTTGGGAAAAACCGCGAGTTTCTAAGCGGTTAACAGCAGACTGTACAACCTCGATATTTCTGGCTCTTAACTGAGAAAAGCTTTGAGAAATAGCATACAGACTTTCTAGATTAGCAGCTGTGGCGACAACTCGACCGGATAAAGGCAAATAAAGCCAGACAGCTTGTAAAATTTCCTGGATAGCTTTTGCCCCTGCTATACAAACACGATCAGGGGTGGGTTGTATATCATGTAAACACTCTGGGGCGCTGCCTTCAATTACTTTGACATTTTTCACATTAAAGCGATCGCAGTTACGTTTAATCAAATTAGCCACTTCTTCATCTCGTTCTACCGCAATAACTCTTCCTTGGGGACACAATAACCCCACCTCTACAGGAATTGTACCTGTTCCTGCACCAATATCCCATAATACCGAATCTGGTTTTAATCGTAGTTGGGAAATTAACAATAATCTTAATTCTCGCTGAGTTAGGGGTATACCTGGTAAGTTCTCAAATAAGTCATCGGGAATACCAGGAGTAACATAAGGCCAAAGTTGGGAAGGCATAAGCAATTAAAAATTCAAAGTTTAAAATTCAAAGTTTAAAATTCAAAGTTTAAAATTCAAAGTTAAAATTCAAACTTAAAAATTACAGCGGATTCCTGTGTTATAAAGTACATAATAGCGCCCTCATCGGTTGCGGGGAGGGGGTTGGGGATGGGGTTTTTGTACCTGATGACACTGGGAAGTGCTGCATCAGCGGAAGTAGGAAGTAGTAACAATTAGTAAAACTATTCACCGAAAACTTTTAAAACATCCTGACAGTCAACAGGAATAAAAATAAAATAGAGAAAGTTTAACAACATAATTTTCTAAGTGATCTAGGTGATGCTGATGAATAGGGAAATATTGGGCGATCGCTACGAAGTTCAACAGCAGTTAGGTAAAAAGTCAGCCAGGAGGACTTTTTTAGCTCGTGACACCATAAACAATAACTTAGTAATTGTCAAGTTACTTGCTTTTAATAGTGACTTTGAATGGGATGATTTGAAACTGTTTGAACGGGAGGCGGAAACCTTACAATCTTTATCCCATCCCTCTATACCCCGCTATCTTGACTATTTTGAAGTAAAAGAATCCAATTATCAAGGATTTGCCCTAGTACAAACTTACATCCCAGCGAAAACCCTAAAACAATACTTACAAACTGGGAGAAAATTTGCAGAAAATGAAGTTCAAGAGATAGCTAAAGCAGTTTTAGAGATATTGGTTTATCTTCATGAGTTACACCCACCCGTGATCCACCGTGATATTAAGCCTAGCAATATTTTATTAGGAGAGCGATCGGGGAATAGTGTGGGAAAAGTTTATTTAGTAGATTTTGGTTCTGTGCAAACTGTTTTAGCCTCAGAAACAGGTACTAGAACCATTGTAGGAAGCTATGGTTATATGCCACAAGAACAATTTGGGGGGCGTACAGTTCCCGCTTCTGACCTTTATAGCTTAGGTGCAACTTTAATTTATTTAATCACAGGTACTCAACCGGCAGATTTACCACAAAAGAATTTTCGCATTCAATTTGAACAAGTGGCAAATCTGAGTCCGGGCTTAACTAACTGGTTAAAAAAGATGATAGAACCAGATTTAGCCAAGCGGTTTACATCTGCAAAAACAGCACTACAAGCTTTAGAAACACCGGAAAAAACTGATATTACAAATTCAACAACTGCTAAACCAGCAGGTAGTCAAATTCGACTAATTAAAAATGAGGAATATTTAAAAACTACCCTTCCTGCTAAGGGATTAACTTTGAATAGTTTATTGGGGATTCTATTGATGATATTTTGGAATTACATGACTTGGTTGTTTATCGTTGGCACGTTTAATACCTTTATTTATAATCCTTTTGATTGGGAAACAATAATAAGTGCTATATTCTCAGCTTTCTTTATATCACCTTTTTTTTTCACTGGTTTAGCTATGACATATGGTATGTTAAGTTCATTTTTTGAATGTAAAATTAGCATAAATCAGCAACAAATATCCTATAGTCTTTATTTTTGGGGACTGAAAATTAAACATACCTCTGCACCGAGAGAAAACATTAATCACTTAGTTTATATACCTCAACATTTGACACAAGATATGAATGGTGAGTCTGTAGTCAACGCAAAGTTAGTAATTTGGATAGGGGTAGAAAAATTGGAAATAAAAGTTGGTGACTATATCATCAAGTCTGAATATGAATTAAAATGGTTAGCTGATGAGTTAAGTAATTGGTTAGGGATAGAACTTGAAATAACCAAAAACTCAAATTAATGCTTCAGATATCTGTTGAAAATGATCCTGGGGACAACCAGAAATAGGTTTAAGTTTTCTCCTTCCTAGTCTCTGACTCCGAATGGAGTTGTTGATTACTAATGAAGCAGAAAACGCCTCTTTATAGCCTAAATTACCCCTCTATTTCATGTTAGAGGGGTTAATGTATGGGGTGCTTAATAATAACTCGCTGATTTACGATGATGTACTGCTGTCACACCATCTTGATTTAACACTTTCCCATCATCCACTGTGGCATAAACTAACCAATGATCGCCTACTTCCATCCGGTTCTTCACTGTACATTCTAGGTAAGCTAAAGCACCATTTAAAATTATACCACCGTTGTTAGCTTCTGCGGTGTCTAAACCTGCAAATCTATCTTGTCCAGGGGCGTAAACCTTCATAAATTGTTTGCGTATTTCTCGCCCCTCTGCTAAGATATTAACAACAAAGTTACTACCTGTATAAGTCATGTTTTCCATTGCCCGATCTTTAGCAACTGCAATGGTTAACCCAGGAGGACTAAAGCTGGCTTGTGCAACCCAAGATGCTAACATTCCGGTTTTTACTTCGCCTTGAGTTGCTGTAACGACACACAAAGATCCAACAATTCGCCCTACTGCTTGTTCAACATTACTTGCAGGTTGTCTAGCAACTACAGCTTTTTTAGCAGCGCGTTTTAATGCTTGAGCAAAATCTGTACCCGCTTCCTCACAGGTTTGTAAGGTGACTTCATTAGGTTTGAACTTAACGCGGATGGTTTCAAAACCAAAACGATAACCTGCATCTTTCAGTTTACCTTCAATTAAATCAACTGCTTCCCCACTCCAGCCAAAAGAACCAAACACACCAGCTAATTTATTATTAGTTGCAGTTGATAAAACAATACCTAAAGCTGTTTGTACGGGTGTGGGTGCATGACCGCCTAAAGTGGGCGAACCGATTACAAAACCAGCGGATTTTTCGATCGCCGTTTTAATTTCTTCAGGATCAGCAAATTCGCAGTTAATAGATTCTACGCTAACACCTGCTTTAGTAATACCACGAGCGATCGCACTAGCTAAAGTTGCAGTATTTCCATAGGCAGAAGCATAGATCAAAGCTACACTCATTTCCGCGTTAGTTTGTTGCTTGATCCATTCTCGGTAAGAGTGGGTAAGTTCCTGTAAAGCATATCTTACCAAGGGACCATGACCAGTAGCATACAACCTCACTGGCAAATCTGCCAACTTATCCAAAGCTGTTTCTACTTGTTTAGCATGGGGAGCCATAATACAATCGAAATAATAACGGCGATCTTCGTTAAAAACTTCCCAACCTTCATCAAATACTTGATCACCACAAATGTGCGCCCCAAATAACTTATCAGTAAACAAGATATTTGTTTGCGGATCGAAAGTACAAAGTTCATCAGCGTAACGGGGGTTAGGAGTAGGAATAAATTGTAAATGATGTCCTTTACCTAAATCTAAAGTTTCATCACCCCGCATTACCACAATCGGTAAATCTTCATTTTCTAAAGCTGCACGTAAATTTATCGCCCCTGGGTTAGAACAAACAAAAGTAATTTGAGGCGCAATTTCTGTTAATATTTTTAATGTTGCTGCCCGGTTAGGATTGACATGACCAAGAATTACATAATCAATATTTTTGATATCTATTCTTTTTTGTAAAGCCTGTAAATAAATTTCCGTAAAAGTTTCCCCAGGTGGATCAATTAAAGCGATTTTATCACCTTGAATAATAAAAGAATTAGCTGTTGTTCCCTTAGCTAAAGCATATTCAATTTCAAATCTTAACCTTGCCCAACTGCGCGATCTGATGATTGTTGTATCAGTACCAATAGGCAATATTTGGACATCACGGGGTTTAGTATTTGACATAACTGACATAAATTTAAGCTCCTGTTTTTAAATAAATTCTTTTTTGTTCCCCAGGGGAAACGCATCTAAATTTTATTGACAAAACACCATTTTTATGTATAAACGAAGAAATCCTTATTTATCGTTTGATTGATTTTTTCAGAGTCATCGTGATGGTTTAAATTATTGTCAATAAGTAGACGTTAATGCGAA
>NZ_JAQMTI010000093.1:0-14301 GCF_028329225.1 Sphaerospermopsis kisseleviana CS-549
ATAAAAACGATGCCCCGACAATGTTCTTTTGGCTGGAAGTCTTCCTTCAACATCCCATCTTTGCAAGGTCTTGACTGAAACTCCGATTTTTTTAGCAAATTCATGAGGTTTAAACATAAAGTCACTCTTATGTTTGTCTATTAGTGTACAGGTTTGTCTATTAAATTGTCAACTTAGGACAAGCTCACAATAGTATTATCAAAATTTTCGTCAGCAAGCAGTTTCAACATACTTCCCGTTCTGCTTTCCGCGCCAACAATCTATCTATCACGCAACCCTTGGGAATCAAATCTTGCCTCATTTATTTTACGAATTTCCTGTGCTTGTTGCTGTCTTTGCTGTAGATACACTTCCACTTCTTGTTGATGATTGAGGTAGAAGGCAATGGTAGCATAGATATTAGCAAGTTTAAGGGATGGATAACGGTAAGCAATTTCCTCTGCTGTTGTTCCTTGTTTAAAAACAGCAATTACCGTATCTAGTGTTACACGAGTTTTGCCTATCCTAATCACGCCATCAGTGGTAAATTCCAATGGTGGGGGTTGAGATGTAATTCCTTCAGATAGATTCACTAACGCTTGTGCCATAATTAATAACAAGTTAGTTATGTTTAATAATAGCAAATACTGGTTGAGATATACCTTTGGATTTACTCCCATAGAAATACAAAGAATGATTCCTGAAGTATTCTCTTGAAAATGGACTCTAATTTATATCGCTACATAAAATTTTAGCAACTTCCTTAGATTTGAATGCGATAACATGACATTCAGTGTATTTACTCTTCAGGATTTCTCAAAAATGTCAAAAAAACCAGGTAAAAAAATTGCACCCATACCCATGTCAGCCGACATTAGTGTGGTTGATTTAATTAACAATTACTTCACCGCTTACAACTCTGCCCGGTTACGAGAAGCTTGTCAACTGCTAACTCAGGATATCTTTCAACCTGGTGTCACTGTGGGGGTGAGTCTTTCCGGTGCTTTGACACCAGCAGGTTTTGGAGTTTCCGCCTTAGCGCCTTTAATTCGTCATGGTTGCATTGACTGGATGATCAGCACTGGTGCAAATCTTTACCATGATATGCACTATGGTTTAGGTTTTGAATTGTTTGCGGGTAGTCCGTTTTTAGATGATGTCAAACTACGGGAAGAGGGAACAATCCGTATTTATGACATTATTTTTGGCTATGATGTTTTATTAGAAACCGACGCTTTTATCCGTAAAATTTTGCAAGCTGAACCTTTTCAAAAGCGGATGGGAACGGCTGAATTTCATTATTTGCTGGGTAAATATGTGCGGGAAGTAGAAAAACAATTAGGTGTACAACATTCCTGTTTGTTAGCTACAGCTTATGAATATGGCGTACCGATTTATACTTCTTCTCCTGGTGATAGTTCTATAGGGATGAATGTGGCAGCTTTGGCGTTAGAGGGTTCTAAGTTGGTGTTAGATCCAGCTATTGACGTGAATGAAACTGCGGCGATCGCCTATGCTGCACGGGAAACAGACGGTAAAAGCGCGGCTGTAATTCTTGGTGGCGGCAGTCCTAAGAACTTTTTATTACAAACCCAACCGCAAATTCACGAGGTTTTAGGATTAGAAGAAAGAGGACATGATTTCTTTGTCCAGTTTACCGATGCACGTCCAGATACAGGCGGTTTATCCGGTGCAACTCCAGCAGAAGCAGTGAGTTGGGGTAAAATTGACCCGGATGAGTTACCCAGCGCGATCGTTTGTTATACCGATAGTACCATTGCGCTGCCTTTGGTAACGGCTTATGTGTTAAATCAGTGCGAATCTCGTCCTTTAAAGCGGTTGTATGATAGACGGGGAGAGTTGTTAGATACTTTGCAAAAAGATTATTTAGCAGCGAAGGATAAACCAGTAGTTAAGGAAGGTGGGGAGGAAGTAGCGACTTATCCCTGTGGTACACCGGTGAAGCGTTAGGGTTTTAGTGTAATATTTTGGGCTGGTGGGCGATCGCTTTTCCAGGTGTATCGCCCCTGCATTTATTAAATCAATTCAAAACTTACCCTATCTTCAGCATAATTAGCGACTCAAACAAACGACTTCAGCCATCGAGAACCTAATAAAATTTCCTGTATCTCATCTCCAGCAAATACAGGAATTTCAAACTCTTGACTATCTATTATTACCCTACCCAAATAAACATCAAAATCAGTTTCTCCTTGAGCCGTTCTTAACTTATCTTGATTTAAAAAAGTCCAATCAAGACTTTCTATATCTTGTTTATTCATAGCTAAAAACTCAGTAAATCCTGTATCCAAAATTGTTTCTACAGGAAAACTGAGATCATCCCCACCAATTAAATCAATTTCAAAATAAACTTGTCCATTTTCTCCAAATCTCCCCTCAATCATATTCTGCCACTAACTCCTGTTTCATTAATGCCAAAAATATGATGAATGACATGAGGATATTTTTCTCTGGCCATGTTACTGGCTACTTCTTTATCTTGATCAATAAAATAATCGCCGCTATCAGGTTCAATGGCTATGTACCAACCATAGTATTTATCTAATATCTCTGGTTTTAAACGCTCAAAAATTACCCAACAACGTTCATAAAAAGCCTGTCTTCTAGCTTTTTCTTGAGCTTTTCTTTCTTCTGTCCATTGAATTTCGGGAAATACTCGACCACGCCGTACAACTCTTTCGGGTGTAGATTGTGTCATCGTTGATTACCTGATTAAAGTTCATTCTAGATTTTAACATATTAGTGTAAAATAACCAATCTTTTTTTAGACAATAGCAATTTAATAAATAGACATTTTTACCTAAATTTATGGTCATTTAATTGAAGCTGTTAATGGGTAATTGATCATAAAATCCTAGTTGTAATCCTGTTAATCCTTAAATCCTGGAAATCCTGATTATGACAATTTTCTTAACCATAAAAAAATACCCATCCAGTTATTAATCTGAATGAGCATTTATCAAATAAAATGAAATCTATAATTCAATTATCAAACATTCCCATAAACAGGAATAGCAGCACCACGTACATCCTTAGCAGCTTCCGAAGCTAAAAAACAAATTACCTCAGCAATAGACTCCGGTTTTACCCATTTATCCGCGTTTTCTGCACCCATCGCTTCCCGGTTGGTGGGGGTATCAATGACACTGGGAAGGACAGTATTTGCAGTGATGTTAGTTCCTTTTGTTTCATCGGCTATAGCCTTAGTTAATGCTATCACACCAGCTTTAGCCGCAGAATAGGCCGCTAATTGTCCCGCAGGTTCTACACTAGCACGAGAACCCACAGTTACAATGCGCCCATAGCCATTTTCTAACATTCTTTTCAGGCTATATTTACAAGTCAAAAAAGTAGTATTGAGATTTAATTCAAATTCATGCTTCCAACTATCAAAGCTGTATTCATGAGTTTTTCCCATTGAAAAACCACCCACCAAATGAATTAAAACATCTACTCGCATCATGCTATTGATGACTTGTTTTACAGATGCTTCATCTTGTAAATTAGCCGGAATAAATTTAATTCTGGCAATATCCGCTGGTGATAAAATTCCTTTGAGTCTTTCCACATCTTTAAGACTACGATAAGGAATAGTAACATCAGCACCTTGGGCTAAAACTGCGGGTGTGACACCTAAACCTAGTCCACCAGTACCACCTGTAAGTAAAACTTGTTTTCCTTTCATGAAAGATGCACTTTTTTAACCTTCATGAATTAAGATAACGCAATTGCTGATTTATACCAATCCAAAATCTAAAATCCAAAATCCAAAATCTAAAATCCAAAATCTCAAATTCCATGACTATGGATATATTTTACTACCCGCACCCACGACACCAATTTTATGACGATAGGAAAGTTCAGCACCAAACCACCCGGTAATGCTGGTTAAAGTTCCCACAATTAATGATAGTAATAAACCCCAAGGTAGTAAATTTGATTCCGCATCACCCCAACGAATAATAAAATTCAAAGTTGTGAAAATCAGGATAGAAATATTCAGAATTAAATGCGCCCAACCTGCGGCACGTTTGCGGACTCTTTCTATTTGTAAAAAGTCACTCATGCCAATAACTGAAGCGATAATACCAGTAACTAAACCTAATCCAATTAACCACACTGAAGCCCTAGCCCAAAAATAATCTCGCGTTAACCAATAACCAAAATCACTACCTAAAGCTGCGGCTAAAAAAGCTATGGGAAAAATTATACTCAAAGGATGTAAAGGATGTCCAGCTATGGATACTGTGCTGGGTACACCACTATCTAAATATTCTCGATCATCGCTTTCAATAATTGGTGGTAAATTGGGAAATGGTGTAGAATTTGGTTCTGTAGTTGCCATCTTTTCATCTCCTATTATTCAGCAGTAGGAATTTTCTCAACATTTTCTCCCCAACCTGGATTTTCTGACATAATCACGTACTCACTTAATTTATTATAATTTTTATAATTTACTATAATTTACTAATTAACTATCTTTGAGCAAATCTAGAAAATTGAGCATAAAAATTTATCTATCTAGGGATGGAATAAAAAATCTATAATTATATAACTTACAGTAGAAGCAGACATAATTAACAGATATTTGTGGTGTTTATTTCTGTTTCAATCACAACATTTAAAGGGTTTATAATAGCAATGGCTAAAACAAAGAGGGCAACCACAGGGAGTTTGCCCCTACATCTGACTTCTGACTCCTGCTATATATCCAGTTTTTCTATCCAGAGTTAAGAATGTAATCGTTCAAAAGAAAGATGGAAAATATCTAGTGATTATGCGAACCTGGGATTGGTAATAAATACGATTACTTGCGATTACTTTAGCTAGGAGAACTCAACATGGTAGCCACTTTAGATGATACCAAACGAAATGCGATTGCAGTAAAATTGGCAGATATGAAATTACTGCAACAGTTAATTATTGATAATGAAGAAAGATTTTTAAGAGAATGTAGTGATGGTGAAATTGCTAATAATCTCCGCAAAATGCTAGATGATGACCGCAAAAATCAAGGTATTCTTGATACTGTAGTAGTTCAATATGGCATTCAAAAAAATGCAGAATCTACAGTACAAGAAATGGTGGCAAAAGTTCGCAAATTAATGCAAGGTAATGAATTAAGTTTCTTTGAAAAAGTATTTCAACATGAGTTATTGAAGCATCAACAAGTAATGAATGGTTTGACAATTCATAAAGCTGCCCAGAAAGTTGGTGCTGATGTGATGGCAGCAATTGGACCTTTAAATACTATCAATTTTGAAAACCGCGCACATCAAGAACAACTGAAAGGAAGTTTAGAAATTTTAGGAGTGCGGGAACTAACAGGACAAGATGCAGATCAAGGAATTTGGGCAAGAGTTCAAGATGCGATCGCCGCTATTAGTGGTGCTGTGGGTAGTGCTGTCACCCAAACTTCTGATAAGCAAGATATGAATATCCAAGATGTTTTACGTATGGATCACAATAAGGTAAATATCTTGTTTACAGAATTAATGCAAAGCAATGATCCGCAAAAAATTCAAGAATATTTTGGACAAATTTATAAAGATTTGAGCGCCCATGCAGGTGCGGAAGAAGAAGTAGTTTATCCGCGAGTTCGTCCTTTTTATGGTGAAGCTAACACCCAAGAATTATATGATGAACAAGCTCGCTGGGGTCCTTGGTTTGAAGAATTAAGAGGTATTAGCCCTGCTACACCACAATTTAAAGACAGACTCAGACAAATTTGGGATCAAATTGGCGATCATATTCGTCAAGAAGAAAGCACAATGTTTGCAGCTATTCGTAATAACATGAGTAGCAGAGAAAGTGAGGAATTAGCTAGACAATTCAAAGCCGCTAAGAGCAGAATTCAAGAAAGAATGGGCGGAGAAACTAGAACAGAAGCCGCTGTCTAGAGTTGCTTACTGCTTCATATTGTAAGGGTTTAGCAATGCTAAACCCCTACTCCTCAATTCTGTACTAATTCATCTTATTCCTAACATTCGATTCACTTGTGCAGACTGTAAAGGTTTGCGTTCTATATTCTGGAAAAACTCAACTTCCTTTAAAAAAGAATAGGCTGTTTTAAAATTACTTAAATTCAGTAAAACAATATCTTCATATACTGTATCTTCGGGAACTTTTATATCTACAAATAATTCTTGTAGGTTATTTTGCGCTATTGCCAGATTCAAAAATTTTAAAAATGATTGCCGTTTTTTAGAACGAACATTCAACAAGTACCAGTTATTACTAATAGGTTGAGACGATGAAGATTCTAAAGATTCTATTGGTGGCATAGTGATGAAGTTGATGTGAAAATTGAAAGCTCTGAGCTATCTTAGAACTTGAGTTAATGAATAGTAGCCAAAACCAGATTTTTTAACTTACTACTACTCCCTTCTTGCTAAAATCTCTAACAGATTACTCCTTTTCTTCCTTTGTGTACTTTGCGTACTTTGCGGTTAATTCATCAAAAAATTTGCGAACTACACCGGAAGAAGAGTAATCAAAATAGTATAGCAGGAATTTTCTCTAACTTCACCTGTAGCAATAGATTTATTCATGAGATTTATTCATGAGATTTATTCATGAGATTTATTCATGAGATTTATTCATGACAAATATTCATAAAAAACTACTCCCCAGATGGGGAGATATGCAGTAAATTAACATCTAAAAAATAATCGCTATCGCTGTAATTTATTTAGACTGCCAATATTTATAAGCTGCATAAGCTAATGTCACCACTCCAGTAATAATTGCAGATTCATCAACTTCAAATTGAGGATGATGTAAAGGATGATTGATGATTCTATCTTTATAGCCTACACCTAAACGAAACATCGAACCAGGGGCGTGATCCAAATAAACAGAAAAATCTTCCGCACCCAGGGAAGGTTCGGGTAAAACTTGCACGCGATCGCTACTCCAAGCTTCTTCTGCTGATGACTGCAATAATTGTGTCAAAGTATAATCATTTTGTACACTGGGTACACCTTGACGATAATTAACTTGATATTTTGCATCATAGGAATTACAAACATTAGCAACTATATTTTCGATCCAATTTGGTAACTGAGCGCGAGTTTCAGGATGGAGCGATCGCACCGTACCTAATAACTGTACTTTATCCGCAATCACATTCGCCGCTCTACCGCCATTAATCTTACCAATACTCAACACCACAGGACGCAAAGGATTTTGAGTACGGCTAATAGCTTGTTGCAATGCGGTAATTACTTGTGAAGCAATCCAAATCGCGTCCACAGCTTCATGAGGACGCGCCCCATGTCCAGATTCACCCAAAATCATAATTTCTAAATCGTCTGCTGCTGCTGTTAATGCCCCATAACGAATACCCACAGAACCAGCAGGAATAGAAGGAAAAACATGAACACCTAAAATAGCAGCAACATTATTCATTGCTCCATCTTCTACCATCCAATTTGCACCTTGGGCAATTTCTTCCGCTGGTTGAAATAAAAACCTGATTTTACCACCCAACTCATCAGCTATTTGGGACATTACCATTGCTGTACCTAAACCTACCGTAGTATGTACATCATGTCCACAAGCGTGCATCACTCCTTCTGTTCGTGAAGCATATTCCAAACCGCTACGCTCTTGGATGGGCAAAGCATCCATATCAGTGCGAATTGCCAACACCCTATCATCATGGTGAGTGCTGTGTAATTCGCCGATCACACCAGTTTTACCCACCCCTTCTACCACGTGCAACCCACTAGAAGACAAAACACCAGCCACAAACGCAGCAGTTTGATATTCTTGGCCGCTGAGTTCTGGGTGTGAGTGGATATGACGACGAATTTCTACTAAGCGGGGTGCAAGGTTATTTGCTATCTCTTTGATCCGGGTTAGCATTTAATTGAATGTAATTTACAATCTTTGTTCTTATCATAGATAAGTGTCAACTAGGAAAATGCTTCCATCTGACAAGATATTTAAGAAGCTGTGCAGAGTTAAGGGTTTGACGCTCCCCGCCTTAAAGGGAATTGGGAATTGGGAATTGGGAATTGGGAATTGCTAACAGTAAATAAATTAGGGTGTACCTCACCTCATGAGACTGGGAAACGCTATATATAGTCATCCGGTTTGATTTCTGAATTTATCTGTGTAGGCAGGCAAGAGGCAATAGTTCGACTTCGCTCACCAACCAGGCACTCATGCAAAAGGCTACTTAGAACCCCGACTTCTATGATTAATATATCATTAATTGACAATATCAAAAAAAATCGAGGATCTTAATTTATCCTAAGTTTGCAGTTTTCCAACTTGCTAAATCTGCTAAGGATCTATCTCGATAACGTCCATATTTTTCGGGTTTACTTTTTATTTTCACACCCAAATCTGGTACAATACCAAAATTAGGTGGCATGGGTTGAAAATGCTTAGGTGCAGCAGAACTGATAAACTCAAACAAAGACCCCATCATGGTAGTATTTGGTAATATTAAAGGTTCTTTTCCTAAAGCTATTCTCGCTGCATTTGTTCCCGCTAACCAACCACCAGCAGATGCAGCAGTATAACCTTCTGTTCCTATTAATTGTCCTGCTGCTAATAAAGTATGACGTGCTTTAAATTGCAAAGTGGGTAACATTAATTGGGGTGCATTTAGAAAAGTGTTGCGGTGCATAACTCCCAATCTGACAAACTCGGCATTTTCTAAACCGGGAATCATTCTAAAAACTCGTTTTTGTTCACCCCAACGTAAGTTAGTTTGAAAACCCACCATATTCCACAGTTGACCGGCTTTATCTTCTTGACGCAACTGCACCACCGCATAGTTACGATCTCCGGTTCTACTATCAGTTAAACCCACTGGTTTAAGGGGACCATATCGCATAGTATCTTCCCCTCTTTGTGCCATTTCTTCTATTGGTAAACAAGCTTCAAAAAATTTCGCTGTTTCTCTTTCAAAGTCCTTTAATTCTGTTTGTTCTGCTTGACGTAGTTCTTCCCAAAATTGTAAATACTGCTCTTTATTCATGGGACAATTAAGATAAGCTGCTTCACCTTTGTCATACCGGGAAGCCATAAAAGCGATCTCTTTATTAATAGAATCACCTAAAACAATTGGACTTGCAGCATCAAAGAAATTAAGATATTCCATCCCCGTAAAACGCTGTAAATCTGCGGATAAATCGGGGCTGGTTAAAGGTCCAGAAGCTAATACTACAATACCTTCAGGGATTTCTTTAACTTCACCTCTGCGGAAATCAATTAAAGGATGATTTGCTAAAGTTTGGGTTAAGTCTTCCCCAAATACTCCCCTATCAACTGCTAAAGCACCTCCTGCGGGTACTGCGTGTTCATCAGCTTTAGAGATGATAATAGAACCGATTTGACGGAGTTCTTCGTGTAATAAACCTGCTGCGCGATCGCTGGCCATTGCACCGAAGGAGTTACTACATACCAACTCAGCTAAATTTTCGGTATGATGGGCAGGACTAAAGCGTTTAGGGCGCATTTCATGGAGAATAACAGGAACGCCGGCTTGGGCTATTTGCCATGCTGCTTCTGTTCCTGCAAGTCCGCCGCCTATTACTTGTATGGGTTGTTGTGTCATAGTTGTTTTTTGTAATTACTTGGTTTAGTTAAATATATTTGAAAATTGTTGAAAACCGGGCTATATGAGCATTTTTAGCTTACCTCAAAGGGGTAATTTTGCAATCCGATTAAGCCACTCTTCTGCACTGGATACTGCCCAAATTAGCAATAGTTCCTCAATAATGACTTCAAGCGGTAACTTACGAGAAACAATGATAACGCCTGTACTTTGCTTCTTGGTAATAAACTGTGCAAACTCTGATGGCATTGTTTTACGATCATGGCTGACAAGGATACGCCCCTGCTGTGCAGCCATTTCCAATACTTCTGAATCTTTTACACCTTCTAAGCCAGCAACAAAGGCAGTTTGAAAATCAATGCTGGGTTCTCGTCGCAGAACTCCCGTTACAATAGACTGATTTAAATCAGCATCAGCTTGATAGCGAATATTCACAATTTCATCTGCTCTCTTGCTGTTTTCGCTGCCTTGAGTTTGTCATATAAAATAGGATCACTGGTTTGTAATGGTTGAGGCATAGCATCAAAAGCCGCTTCCTCATCTGCCAAGTAAGCATCAATCTCAGCGCGGTTAGCTAGATAAAACGTGATTCCTCCATAAACCTGTTCTAGCGTTAGCAGAGGAAAAGATTGAACGATAGTTTCAGGTGATAAGCCTTTTCGGAAAGCATAGACAATCGAATCTAGAGAAATCCGTGTTCCTTCCACCCAATAACCATCGTTCCGATACTCTACGTAAGTTTTAGCTGCTATAACTGACATAAATTTACTCTACGGGGTTTAAAATGTTCAATATGACTAACTTCTACTGTAATACGAACTCCACAGTAGCAACATATATATCCTTGTTCTTTTAATAATTCATTGTGAACATCAGTTTTTTCAGGTTTCTGAAAGTTATTCCAACTAGGTTTCCAATCATCATTTTCTTGAGCTTTCCACTTGGAAAAACTTGATGGTTCTAAATTCTTTTTAATATATTTCATCTACCCAAAATCTCTCTTCTTCTAATCAGGACATCTGCACTGGCAAATTCTGGATCATTATATCCAATATCTTGTTCAAGACTTTGTTTTAATTTGCGAGCTTCAGCAATATTGTCTTTCAATCTTCAATTTTAAATTTAAGAATTTTTCTACTTAAATAAACTACCTACCACACAACTAAAACCAGGCAATAAAGGCGATATTAAATCATCATTAGCAAACAGAGTTTCTACTAATACTAACATTGCCCTTTCTCTGCGATAAACTTCTATTTGTTGTAATCGCCAATTCATTATCCAATATTCCTGCACACCTCTAGAAGCATAAAGTTTTAATTTCACTTCTTTATCTCGGCGTTCATTTTCCACACCAGCAGAAAGCACTTCAATGACTAATTCTGGCGCACCTGTTAAATGTCCATCATCATCTAATAAAGTTGCTAACCTTTCATTACTTGCCCAAACCACATCAGGAATGACATTATCAGCATCAGTAAAAATAATACCGGGAGCAGTAGCAGCTTCTCCTAAACCGGTTTCTCTAGACCAAAGTGTGAGTTCTGTACAAACATTGTTGCCAGCTTTTTGATGTTTCCAATGTGGCGATCTTGTCACAAATAATTCTCCATTAATTATCTCATAACGGTTGCCGTTATCTGGCAATAGTTCAAGGTCTGAGCTTGTCCAGCGTACTCCCTCATATATCTGGGTCATACGGACTCCTGTGGTGGTGTTTAATAATTATATTATAGACTTGCTGATGAATTTTAGTAAACATAAAGATAAAGGTGAATATAATTCACTCCTATAAAAACAAAGTCCACCTGCGTGGACTGAAGAATATATTATTTATTTATTTATTTATTTATTGCTGCATGAATATCAACTACTTAATACTTGAATAAATGGCGATATTGCAGCCACAAAATCAACAGTTGATTCATAGGGTAAAACATTTCTCCCCTTAATTTTTATTCCCTTTCCTTGGGGTAAACAAGAAAGATAACTAGCTAAATTAGCTTCTGCTGTATCTGTTTTCCCTTCTTTACTAATAGCTGATGCTTGCTCTCCAAAAACTACTAATGTCGGTTTTTGCATAGCTGCAATATCATGACTATAATCCCGTTGCCAAAATCTCGCCAAAAAAGAAAATACAGCATAGCGTCCACCCATATTTTGAGCATCTGCTATTAAAGTATTTAACCATTCCTCATCAACAGCATCACCTGATGCAAACAATCTTTCTGTGGAAAAAGAAACTAAAAATTTGCGAGTACGTGCATAACGAAAAAACGCATTACCTATGGGTGAATCAAAAATAGACCACAGCAATTTTTGTCGCCATTGAGGTGCATTTTTGGTAATTATACTCCAAGATGTTGGTCCAGAAAGTACCAGTCCAGTAATTAAATTAGGTTCTAATTTGACTAATTCAATTGCTACTGGAAATAAAGCACCCTGCACTATTAAAATTACAGGTTTTTGGACGATTTTTTGTAAAAAATGCTGTAATTGTTTTGCCCAATCAATTGGTGTATAAGCTTTCCTGGGTGTATCACTTTCACCACATCCCAATAAATCCGGTTGGTAAATGATATTGCCATGATTTGTATTATACCATTCACAGCAAAAACGCTGCCAAAACTGCCTTGATAATCCTACACCAATAGGATGGATTAATAATAAAGGCACACCTGAAACTTCAGAATTTATCGGTTGATGTACTTCATAAGCACAACGATAATTTCCCCAATTGTAAAATTGGGTAGGAGATGCGGAGATGGTAGAGGAATTAGCTAACATTGGCGGCATAATTATCAAATTCAATAGTTGCTAAAAAATGATGTGGGGATGAATAAATTCGTATCCTGCATCTTTTAGTTTTTGGTTAGACACCCAGGTATTATATTGGCGGTTACTCTTGTTTGTTGCATCCCAAATCACATTCGGTAAATTATGTTTTGTCAGGACATTATCAATTAATTCTCGACTGGTGAGATGGCTATCATCGACCAAATTATAAATACCTTGTAAGCGGTGTAGACGAGCAAATTCTATAGCCCTAACAATATCATCTAAATGCACCCAATTTGTGATTTCTTCACCTTTACCGGGACGAGTTGTACCAGCAACCCTACCAAATATTTTCACCAGTTCTCTACCCTGTCCATAAATTCCCCCTAACCGCAAAATACAAACCCGCAGACTTTCATTTTCTGCTGATAGTAACACATCTTCAGTTTTGCGGAGAATTTGAGCATTAAAATTAGGGGGTGCTGGTGGTGTTTCTTCATCTACCCAAACACCATTTCTATCACCATAAATAGAATAACTACTTGTATATATCAAGTGGTGAATATTGGGAGAATGCTTGAGGATAGAAACTACAGTTTTTGCAGTTTCCAAATAAGTTTCTTCATAAGTAGTTCCACTTTTTGCGCCTACGCTTAACAAGACGATATCTTGATTTTTTAAGACAGAATTGAGAGATTCATAGTCATTGCCTTTAGTGACTACTACTTTTTGAGCTACTGTTTGTAGTCCAGGGACTCTTTCAGGACTTGTTGTGGTTGCAGTGATAATAAAATTTTTATTTTGCTGCCAATATTGAGCAACTGCACAACCAACATAACCACATCCAATTATTGCTATATTCATGACTATCTAAATACGAAAAATTAAATTACTTGTCCAATTCAATTTGCCAAAATCGCTAATTACAAGAGTTTCTAAGTAATAACTGTCGCTAATTTTTCATTAACTTTTTCCTGAAAATTTAAACAGCAAAACCTAAATACCTTTTGAGACAAAATATCAACCCCCTCAAGTAGCTTCAATCAGAACATTTGAAAATTTCTGTAACGTAAGATACTCTTTTTCATAAATTCATGGGATCAGGAATATTACTAAGTTTCCCATATTGCAGGAAGGTTAACTTAGTTCTTCATCTTTTGTCATTAACGCAGGGTATTTCAGCGATGAATTGCGCCATCAGGCATAATAGCCCCAGTTAAGTTAGCACCGATTAATTTCACCAGCAAGCGATCGCCTGAACGAATCCTTGCACCTGTCAAGTCAGCACCCCGCAAGTCAGCACCACTTAGATCCGCACCAATCAAATTAGCCGAGCGTAAATTTGCTTCTCTCAAATCTGCTAACAACAAGTTAGCTCTAAATAAATTGGCTTCCGACAAATCCGCACCTCTAAGATTAACTTTGTGCATAAAAGTATCACTGAGATTAGAACCGCTTAAATTAGCATAACTCAAATTTCTGCCAGATAAGTCTTTATTACTCAAATTAGCGCGACTAAAATCTTTGCCGCTCAAGTCAGGATTTTGATTTGGTGGTTGGTAATTTGTTTGTGTGGGTTGATAATAACTCGAAGATGGTTTTTTCGGTTGAGTAGGTCTAGAATAATTTGCAGTTTGAGGTTGATCTTTTAGGGAACGTAATTTTTCACGAGCCTCATTCAAGGCTTTAATCTTGTCTTGGGCTTTTTGCTGTAAGCGGTGGTTATCTTTAGGTAAGCGATCAGGATGCCAAACAAACACTAAATCTTTGTAAGCCTGGTTAATCTCTTCTAGTGTTGCTCCAGGCTCTAAATCTAATACTCTATAATACCGCTCCAGTTCGCTCATCATGATGTACAGGTGAAAACCTAAATAATAATTACATTAATTATGCGTGATGTCGTTGTCTTAGGTACAGGTGATTGGGGACTGGGGACTGGGGACTGGGGA
>NZ_JAQMTI010000094.1:0-26574 GCF_028329225.1 Sphaerospermopsis kisseleviana CS-549
ATTGGGGTTAATGGTGGTTGAATAGCGATCGACGAAGGGCTATAATTCATACGTTTAAATATTGAATAATATCAACATTTTTTGTAAAATTTATTGAAGTATTAACGTAGTATATTTTGAAGTGCGGAAAGTCGGATTTAATCATTATTTGTCTGAATCAGGATGTCCAGGATTTTAGGATTTTCAGGATGTTTTTTGATGATTGTTTGTGATGATTTTAGGATTTTAATTGTCTGAATCAGGATGTCCAGGATTTGAGGATTTTCAGGATGTTTTTTGATTATTTTTTGTGAGGATGTTGGGATTTACAGGATGTTTTTTGATGATTTTATTGAAATGATTACAAACCATCTAAAAATTACCATCCTGTACATCCTTTAATCCTGGTTATCCTGATTCAGACAATTGAAAAATTCAAATCCCCTCGCAAAATTCGGTCATCTAAATAGTTTATTATCTTAAAAGATCAACATATTAAAAACCGACCAAGGTAAACCATGAAAAAATCACTGCAACTACCCCAAAAATTAATGTTACTCGGTTCAGGAGAACTAGGAAAAGAATTTGTCATTGCTGCACAACGCTTAGGTAATTATGTGATCGCAGTTGATCGTTATGCAAACGCTCCCGCAATGCAGGTTGCTGACTGTTCAGAAGTAATTTCTATGCTCAGTGCAGAAGATTTAGAAGCGGTAGTTACTAAACACAAACCTGATTTTATTATCCCAGAAATTGAAGCAATTAGAACAGAAAAATTACAGGAATTTGAACAAAGAGGAATTACAGTTATTCCCACCGCAGCAGCAACCAATTACACGATGAATCGTGATAGAATCCGAGAATTAGCACACAAAGAATTAGGAATCAGAACCGCTAAATATGGTTATGCAGTCAGCTTAGAAGAATTGATTGCTATTTCTGAAGAAATCGGTTTTCCTAATGTTGTGAAACCTGTAATGTCATCATCAGGAAAAGGTCAATCTGTAGTTAATGATAGAACAGAAGTAGAGAAAGCTTGGAAATATGCAATTGAAAATTCTAGAGGTGACAGTCAAAAAGTCATAGTAGAAGAATTTATCAATTTTGAAATTGAAATTACCTTACTTACCATTAAACAATGGGATGCAGAAACTATATTCTGTCCTCCCATTGGACACAGACAAGAAAGAGGAGATTATCAAGAATCTTGGCAACCTGCTTGTATTTCTGATGATAAAATTTTAGCATCTCAAGCAATAGCTAAAAAAGTAACTGATGCTTTAGGAGGTGCGGGAATTTTCGGAGTTGAATTTTTCATTACCAAAGATGAAGTCATCTTTTCTGAACTTTCACCCCGTCCCCATGATACCGGAATGGTAACGTTAATTTCCCAGAATTTGAATGAATTTGAATTACATTTACGGGCAATTTTAGGTTTACCTATTCCCCATATTGAACAACTAGGATATTCTGCAAGTGCGGTAATTTTAGCCTCTGAAAAATCTGATTCTATTGCATTTACAGGTGTTGCAGAAGCATTAACAGAAAAGGATGTAGATATTAGATTATTTGGTAAACCAACCGCACATCCTTACAGAAGAATGGGAGTAGCATTAGCAAAAGGAAATGATGAAAAATCAGCGAGGGAAAAAGCGACAAAAGCAGCAAATAAGGTCAAATTAGTTTAAATGTAAAACTCCATTAGGGTGCGTTACGCTGTGCCTAACACACCCTACAATATATAATACTTACTTTCCTAGAAATGCTATAATAAAACAGGAACTCCAATAATTGTATAGGATAAATTTATGACTTCACCATTTCCAGGGATGAATCCCTATTTAGAAAATCCTGATTTATGGTCAGAAGTACATCATAGATTAATTACAGCCATAGCTGATAATATAGAATCCCATCTTAGCCAAAAATATCGCGTAGCTATAGAAAAACGCACCTATAGAACTGACAGTGAAGATTCTCTGTTAGTTGGTATTCCCAATGTAACGATTTTATCAGTAAAACAAAAAACTCAAAAATCAGATATTTATACAGCAACAGCAACTTTATCCACAGAAACAGCAAATAAATCCGTTGATGTCACCTTACCCTTACCTTTAGAAATCAAAGAAGGATATTTAGAAATTAGAGAAGTTTCTACAGGTAAAGTAGTAACTATAATTGAAGTGCTTTCTCCTACTAATAAAAGAACAAAAGAAGGTAGAAAATCCTATTTAGAAAAACGGGAGAAAATACTACAAAGTGATACTAATTTAGTAGAAATAGACTTAATTAGGGCTGGGGAAAAAATGCCTATGATTACCCATATTGCTGATACAGATTATCGAATTTTAATTGTTAGGTCTTATCGCTTACCATCGGCTCAACTATTTGCATTTAGTGTCAGAGAAACTATACCTAATTTTACTATTCCTCTACAAAAAGGGGAACAGGAAATAGAAGTAAACTTGCAGGATTTGTTATCAGTTATCTATAAAAAAGCTAGATTTGATTTAACCTTAGATTATAATATTCCTCCTGTACCAGATTTATCTGTGGAAGCTCAAGAATGGATGGATCAATTATTAAGAGAACAAGGAAGAAGAGGTGACAGCTAAAGTAGATAGATAAGGGTGTGTTAGCGATCGCCTAACTCACCACACTAATTATCTAAATTCCCAAATCTACTGCAATACGATGAGCGCAAGCAAACCCAGAAAACGCCACAGCATTTAAACCTTGACCCGGAAATGTGCTATCACCCACACAATAAAGATTAGGTATGGTGGTACGATTAAAAGGCATACCCAACAAACCCCATAACTTACGTCTGGGTATTGGTCCATAAGTTCCATCAACCCTACCTAAAAACCGCCGATGGGTTAGGGGTGTTCCCACTTGCATATAGTCCAAACCCGCATCTAAACCGGGAAAAATTCGTTCTAATCTGTTAATAATTTCCCCTGCTGCTTGTTCCTTCTTTTCTGCATATTCACTCCTAGAAAGTCCCCGCCAATTATCAATCCAATCCGGTGTAAAAGCATGAATAATGTGGTATTCTGGAGGAGCTAAACTCGGATCTAGCAATGTGGGAATAGATACAAACAGGGTCCCTGCTGCTGATTCCATTTTTTCCCAGTCTTCTAAAATAATGTGATGACATTCTGTTCCTGTAGGTAATACGGAAGCTTTTACACCTAAATGCAAACTTAAAAAACTTGGTGATTTCTGATATCTCTGCTGCCAATTTTTCTCATTAGGTGGTATTTGTGCTTTTGGTAGTAATTTTTCAAAAGTGTCCCAGCGCGTAGCATTAGATACAATTTTTTTACCATGATAAACTTCACCTGTTGCTAATTGTACACCAATAGCTTGACCCTGTTTAGTGAGAATTTTTGTCACTCTTGCTTGATATTCAATTTTACCACCACATTTTTCTAAACCTTCTGCTAATTTTTGGGCAATTTTTCCTACTCCACCTTTAGGATAATTAACTCCCCCATAATGACGATCAGAAAACACCATTCCAGCATTAATCATTGGTGTCATATTAGCAGGAACGACAGACCAACAATAACATTCAATATCTATGAATTTTAATAATAACGGATCTTTAATATATTTGCGGGCTATATCGCCAACATTTTGCGGTAAGTATTGGGCTAAACCTAAGCAAGCTAAGGGGTTTTGCCAGAATACTCGCATTACATAACCAATTTCTTCTAATGATAATAATTCTATGCTATTGAGGCAATTAAAAATTTTTTGACATTCGTTATAAAATCGGCGAATCCCTTTTTCTTCATGGGGAAAATAAGCAATTAAATTTTGTAAAAATTTCTCGTAATTTTGATCAACTTTAATATCTAAATTATCAGGTAAATGATAATGAATTTGGACAGGATCAGGGATGGTTTCTAAGTGAACATTGACTGCATCTAAAGCGCGGGTGAGTAGGTTGGTTGTTCCTTTTTTACCAAAACCAAATATCATGGATGCACCAACATCAAAAGTATATCCTTGGTGTTGAAAATAACCTGCACTACCACCAGGAATTAAATAACGTTCTAAAACCAAGACTTTCGCGCCTTTAGCTGCTAACTGGGTGGCGGTAACTAAACCCCCGATACCAGCACCAATAATAATAGCATCAAACATAATTGGTAATTGGTAATTGGTAATTGGTAATTGGTAAATACTAGAGTTTGCGTATTTGTTCTCATTTTTTATATTTTAGCCTTGAAAGCTGAAAAAAAAGAGGGACAAGCCGCTATTACTGGCCAATCCCGTCTGCCGATCCTTTAAAGAGAGGAGAACACTATAAACAATATAGCCTTGATTGAGAATATCTGTCAACTACTAATGAAAATTTATTGCAATAGTTGGAAAGCGATCGCACAAATGCCGGAAATACACAGATTGTCCACAGCCATAAATGAGCCTATCTAACCAATGCACAGGCGGGAAAGAGTATGATGGTGGATCAGTTCCTTGATAGTGAGAGGCTGCTTTTTGAACTATGACTCAACAATTGCTAGTTTATGTCCCACCCCATCCCCTGATCAAACACTGGCTGGCGGTAGCTCGTGATGCAGCTACACCTTCAGTATTATTTCGCTCTGCGATTACGGAGTTGGGACGATGGCTAAGTTATGAAGCCGCAAGAGAGTGGTTACCAACGCAAAACACGGTGGTTAATACTCCCTTAGCTCCTTGTGCAGCAACTTTCATTGATCCACAAGTACCAGTGGCAGTTGTACCGATTCTCCGGGCTGGGTTAGGCTTATTAGAGGGAGCGCAAACGGTATTACCTTTAGCAAAAGTTTACCATTTGGGTTTAGTGCGAAATGAGGAAACCTTAGAACCCTCTTGTTATTTGAACAAACTACCAGAGAAATTTGATCCAGAAACGAGGGTGTTAATTACCGATCCCATGTTAGCAACAGGAGGATCTATAATGACAGCAATGGCAGAATTGACACAAAGGGGTGTTGATCCGACGTTAACGCGAATTGTTTGCGTGGTAGCTGCACCACCAGCTTTGCAAAAATTGAGTGCTGCTTATCCTGGCTTAACAGTTTATAGTGCCATTATTGATGAAACGGTTAACGATCAGGGATTTATTGTACCGGGATTAGGAGATGCAGGCGATCGCATCTTTGGGACTTGACGAAGGCAGAAGGCAGAAGGCAGAAGGCCGTTTTTGTTATGGGTATTAATCGCCCACTGCAAAAACTTTGCACCTGAAAAAGCGGGGTTTTAGACCCGAATGTTTGGATAACTAATAAAATTACTGAAAATTGGCTTCTGATGGTTTCTTTGTTCAAGGCGGTGAAAATATGAGTCAAAAAGATGGTTTTGCCAGTGGTTTTTTACTTGGGACTATTGTTGGCGGTGTAGTTGGCGGCGTTTTAGGTGCTGTGCTGGCATCTCGACGGGATACAGTGGAAGAGGAAGAGAGAGAAATTAACAATGGTTCTGTGACAGCGGGTAAAGTTCCAGCTAGAAGAAAACGGCAGATGAGATCCGCTGCTGGTGAAGATTTAGAAATGGAAACAGCAAGGCGATCGCTAGAAGATAAAATCGCTCAACTCAATGCCACAATTGATGATGTGCGAAATCAGTTGAGCAATGTTAATGGTAGTTCATCTCAACCTGCTGAACGCTCTATGACCCAAGACTCTTAAACAGCAGTTACATCATAGCGAAAAACCTATTTTGGTAGATGTCGCTGCTATTTGCAGACGCTATGACATTAGCTAAATTAAAATCAAGACATAAGACAGCGTTTAACGTTTACCACAAACATCACCTATCTACATCTATGTATTTACTGATTAACACTCTCAATACTTTCATCACTATCTATAGCTCTTTGCTAATCATTCGGGTTTTATTAACCTGGTTTCCCCAAGTCAACTGGTATAACCAACCATTTGCAGCCTTGAGCCAGATTAGTGACCCCTATCTTAATCTATTTCGTTCAATTATCCCCCCATTGGGTGGTATGGATTTTTCGCCTATCCTAGCTTTCCTTGCACTCAATGTTGCTAGTAGTTTAATATCTGGTCTTGTTCCTTTAGTCCAGGGATTTTAAATCATTTCTGCTCATTTCGGTAATTACCCGGTCTGATATCAGCCGGGAATGTATTGTAAAAATATAGGATTTGCTGAAAAAGTCTTTTCGTGGAGGCAGGGAATAGGGAGGAAAATTTTAGATTTTAGATTTTAGATTTTAGATTGGAGTTAACAAAAACAATCCCTGCGGGTTCAGCAGTTGCTCATGGGGGAAACCCCCAAGACCGCACTGCTTCACCAAAATCCAAAATCCAAAATCCAAAATCAATAACTCCTGCCTCCTGACTTCTATCTTCGCACTTTACCGCTAAACCCAGATGCTTTAAATTGCTTTAGTTTCAAAGGAGTTGGTTGGTTTGCAGGTACAGAAATTCTTAACTCAAAATTACTAACACCAGGTGGTACTTCAGGAATAGAACCTAGACGGGTGCGGTTTTGTAATATTGGATTATTATTGGCATCATAGATGCGTCCGTATATATCTGCGTCATAGACTGTTTTATAAGTGCTGTTTTCTGCTTTACCAGTGACAATAAAGCAATTAGCAGACCCTGAACCATTACTAACAACAGCACCTTGTGCTAATTCTGGTGGACAATCTTGGTATGATAAGTCAGATAGTTTAATTTGTGTTAAAGCTTGAGCTGGTAAGGTAAAAACCCAAGAGCAGAAAACTAATAAACAAGAGATTAATATTAGCTTGAGTGATAGCTTGAGTGATAGGTTGAGTGAGTGCGATCGCATAAAACACAAAGTAAATTTACAAAAAGTATACAAAAGTTTTATTTGCCGATTACCGAAAATTCCCTGTTTTTTAATGAGAAAGTGGAATTTAATTTTGCAATAATTGTATCAATAGACCATTCTTTGCACCAGCTTATGAATCCAGATGAGATTGAAGCAGTCTTGCAAACAGCATTTAGTCGTTGTGATGCTGCTGACTGTCCTCTCACTGATATACAGAAACAAATATTGCTGCAAGTAGTCGAACAGATTCAGAGAAGCTTAACTTCTAAGGTATCAGATACTAACAACCCTTTGGATGAACTGACTCCAGAGGAATTAGAGGTGTTTTTGGAGTTTGTCAAAGCAGAGGAAGCACAAAACCGCACTTGGAAAGTACAATTACTTAATGATTGGCTTTTAGCACAAGATTCGGGAAAAGTGCAATTTATTCGCCAACGTTATGGTTTACAGTGGTTAAATCGGGTGCAAGCATATCATTTTGATAAGTATGCTTATTTGGAAGAAGCTTTAAAACTGAAAGTAGGCGATCGCATTGAAGTTTCTAATGCACTGTGGGAATGGATACCAGAAGATGATATATCTCAGAAGGAATGGATTCCCTGTATGGTAATTAATATTGATGAAATTGTTAATAGTAATGACAGTTTTAGTATTTGTCAAATTCGCTTTTTTAATGGTAGTGAATATGAAATACCCGGTGTTTATGAATGGAATCGGTATAATTGGCGTTGGCCTAAAAAGTAAATATCATTTAATATCATTTAATATCATTCATTTACCCAGATACCGGACTTCTTTAAGAAGTCCGGTATCTATCAATTTTAATTGGATTTTGACTTATTTATTAAAGTAATCAACCAGGAAAATATTAAAATTTTATACGATTTTATAGCATTGAATTAGACATATTGTAAAATATGATCTTGAAATAGCTAAAACATTTAAATTTTGAGATTATTAATTATGGTCAATCAGTTATTTTATGGTGATAATTTGCAGGTTTTGAGAAAACACATCAAAGATGAAACTGTGGATATTTGCTATATTGATCCGCCCTTTAATTCTCAACGCAATTATCACCAAATTTATAATAATATCGGTAAAGAAGATAAAGCAAAAACTCAAGCTTTTATTGATACATGGACATGGGATGATCACGCTAATCAAGGTTTAGCAGAAATTCAAGAAAACTATTTAGGACATTTTACTTCTCAAAGCATAGATTTAATTTCTGGGTTAACCAAAGTTCTGGGTAAAGGAAGTCTATTAGCTTATTTAGTGAACATGACTTTAAGAATAGCAGAAATCCACCGAGTTTTGAAACCCACAGGTAGTTTTTACTTGCATTGTGATCCCACAGCTTCCCATTATTTAAAAATTATTATAGATGCTATTTTTTGTTCTCAAGGTGGAGATTTCAAAAATGAAATTATCTGGAAACGTACATCAGGACATAGTGATTCTGGTAAATATGGTAATGTTCATGATGTGATTTTTTACTATTCCAAAAGTTGGAAAACTACCTGGAATCAGGTATATCAAAAATATGAACAAAGTTATATTGATAAATATTACAGATATCAAGATGATGATGGGAGAAAATGGATGTCAGGTGATTTGGGTGCTGCTGGTTTAGCTGGAGGCGGTTATCAATATGAATGGAATGGAGTGACAAAACTGTGGAGATGTCCAAAAGAAACAATGGAAAAACTTGATAAACAAGGGAGAATTTACTATACTAAAAATCGTGTTGCGAGAATTAAAAGATATTTAGATGAAAGTGAAGGTTTACCAATCCAAGATACTTGGAATGATGTAGAAGCTTTGCGATCTTGGCACAAAGAATTATTAGGATATCCCACACAAAAACCCGAAGCATTATTAGAAAGAATAATTCAAGCCAGTAGTAACGAAGGTGATATCATATTAGATGCTTATTGTGGTTGTGGAACAACAGTAGCAGTATCACAAAGATTAAATCGACAATGGATAGGAATTGATATTACTTATCAAAGTATTAGTTTAATTCTGAAAAGATTAGAAGACTCTTTTGGCAAACAAGTATTAGAAAATATTAATATTAGCGGTATTCCAAAAGATATGCAATCTGCGGAAGCATTAGCATTGAAAAAAGACGATCGCACTCGTAAAGAATTTGAGAAATGGACAATTTTAACCTATACTAATAATCGTGCTACCATTAATCAAAAGAAAGGAGCAGATAAAGGAATTGATGGAATAGCGTATTTTACAGGAGACAAAAACGAACCAGAAAAGATAATTTTACAAGTAAAATCTGGTAATGTCAAATCTGGAGATATTAGAGATTTACAGGGAACAATAACCCTAGAAAGTGCAGTATTAGGGATTTTTATTACCTTAAAACCACCGACAAAAGACATGATCCAAACTGCAAAAGAAGCAGGAATTTATCAAAGTCGGTATATGAGTCAACCTGTAGATAAAATTCAGATGATCACAGTACAAGAAATCATTGAACAACAAAAAAGATTAGATATGAGATTAAGTTTAGAAGTTTTGAAATCTGCGGAAAAACAAAAGGAAATTAAACAAACACAATTAGAACTTTTTCGGGATGAATAACTCTCAATCCTAATTATTCCCCAGCAGCTTGTATAATTGTTGAATACAATTCCTTACTGACTCGAAAGTCAGCTTTTTCAATCATTTTATCTAACAAAATTTTTACAGAAGGGATCAAAATTTGTCGTTTCGCTTGCAATAGGACTCCTAATAACCCAGTTAATAAGCTGTGTAACAGCTAAATTGTATAATCCTAATATTCTGAACTCTTGTTTAACAGGCAAGATGCCTGTTCCACTTATACAAATTAAATGCACAACAGCTTAGAAGTGTAAAGTTTTTGCAATAAATCTAGTTGACTAATTGCTGCTAAATTAGTAATGGGTGAAGTATAACTAACGATAATCATAATAACCCCATTGATTCTAGGGTTTTGATATCTGATTGAAAATCCTCTATATCATAATTAACACAAAGTCCTCTTACAGCAAGCTGATGTTGAAATTCTATCACTGTTAGTCCAGTCCAAGCACGAACTTTACCACCACTAATTTTTCCTTGTTGATAAAGCATGATAGCAATTTCTAATTTTAATTCTTCTTCTGTCATTTTGCTCGCTCGCAGAATATCATCAGGTATTAAGATACTCATAATCAAAAATGTGATATTTACTTTTAATTATAGCAAAACTTAATATCATCTTACCAACTGCATTGCATCATTAAAAAATTGCCGACATAAACCTTTAGTGACAAAAATAGTCGTCAACAAATTAACCACAGCTACCATAAAAATAATTAAAATTTCATAAGAAACCGCTGCCAATGCAGATACTCCAGCTAATAATTGTCCACTGGTAAAAGTGGGTATTGTCACCATGCCAATTAGCATCATTTGATTTAAAGTAGGAACAAATGCAGCTTTAATTGCATCTTGGCGATAGTGACTAACAGCTTGCTGGGGTGTTGCACCTAAACTGAGGTGTGTTTCTATTTCTGTAGGAAATTGATTAATACTGCTAACTAGCCTTTCTCCGGCTACTGCTGCGGCATTCATAGCGTTACCGATCAATATACCACCCAAAGGAATTAAATAACGGGGTTCATACCATTTGTCAGGTTGGATAATCAAAAAATTGGTATAAAGTAAGGTTAATGACGTACTAGCAAAAATCACTACCCAAACTAAAGGCAGTACCAAAGGAATTTTTTGACTGATGCGGTTTCGTGCGACAATTGCCGTAATTGTGAGAATGATAGTAAAAATTCCCACAACAGACCAAACATTATCGACAGCAAAAATGAAGTCTAAAACGTATCCTAATACTATAAGTTGGAGGATGGTTCTACCGGTGGCTAATGCTAGGTTTAACTCTAGTCCTAATTTTTCCCAGACAGATAAACCAATAGCGATCGCCATTAAACCCACAGCTAACACTAAATCTACAATATCCAGTTTAATCAAATCCGGCATGGTTTCTTTATTTCCTGAGATAGTTTACAAGCAGAAGGCAGAAGTACAACCTATTTTAGTCCTAGTTTTATGATCAATTAATGTCGTAAATTAATGTCATAACTACCCTGTATACTGCTATATCACCGTTAAAAGTGTATCTTTTGAATCTCCCGATAAAATAACAACTATGATCCAAAGTGTAAATTCCGTTCCTGCATTTGATATCAAACAGCAATATGCCACCATTGAAGCCGAAGTCAGTCATGCTGTTTTAGAAGTTCTCAGTTCTGGCCGTTATATTGGTGGTCCTGCGGTAGAAGGTTTTGAAGAACAGTTTGCAGCTTATCATAGTGTCACGGAATGTGTAGCTTGTAATTCCGGTACTGACGCTTTATATCTGGCTTTACGTGCTTTAGAAATTGGTGCAGGTGATGAAGTTATTACCACACCCTTTAGCTTTTTTGCTACCACCGAAGTCATAACTGCTGTCGGTGCAACACCTGTATTTGTAGATATTGATGCTACTACCTTTAATTTAGATGTCACCCAAATAGCCGCAGCAATTACACCCAAAACTAAAGCTATTATCCCCGTTCACCTGTTTGGTTTACCAGTGGATATGACAGCTTTAATGGCGATCGCCAACTCTCATAATTTAGCAGTAATTGAAGATTGCGCTCAAGCCACCGGTGCAAGTTGGGAAAATCAAAAAGTTGGTAGTATTGGTCATATTGGATGTTTCAGCTTTTACCCCACCAAAAACCTTGGTGGTTGCGGTGATGGGGGTGCAATTACAACTAACGATAGTGCGATCGCTGCTAAACTGCGAATATTACGAGAACATGGCAGCAAAGTTAGATACATTCACGAAGAAATCGGCGTTAACAGTCGCTTAGATGCCATTCAAGCAGTCATCCTGCAAATCAAACTTCGTTATTTAAACACCTGGAACAAACACAGGCAAAAAATAGCAACATATTATTATCAATACCTCAGTCAAATTCCTGGCATTACTCCCCCCCAAGAATTATTAGGAGGAGAAGCCGTTTGGAATCAATATACCATGCGCGTTTCCAGTGAAGAAAGAAATGGTGCAAGTTCCAAATATCGGGACTGGGTGCGGACTCAACTGCAAGAAAAAGAAGTAAGCACAATGCTCTATTATCCCCGCCCTTTACACTTGCAGCCGGTTTATGAAAGTTTAGGTTATCAACCAGGACAATTACCTGTGTCCGAAAAAACCTGTCATGAAGTCATATCTTTACCCATGTTCCCAGAACTCACACAGGAACAGCAAGATAAAGTCATTTATGCGTTGAAAGACTGTTTAAGTTAGAAGAGGTGACAGGTGACAGGTGACAGGTGACAGTTAAGAGGGAGGGGTGAGAAACTTCTCCCCAACTTCGATAGATAAAATCTTAATTTCTCTCTGCGCCTCTGCGTCTCTGCGTGAAATAAAAAAATGCGCCTTAACAATAAAAAAAGCGAATCAACATATTTTACCGCAACTCAGAAACTCATATTTTTATAACCCTAACTTATCTTAAAGTAGTAGCTGTTTACATATTCAAATCTTACAACCATTTTCCCTTAACATTTCTTAAAATTTTATTGAGAATTATTTTTATTTCCCAACGGTATTGCAATAGTTTCCGGCATTTGCTATAATTTTTTCAAATTTCATAATCAGGGTAAGTATGTCAAATTTTAAAAAAATCAAAAATTGCCATCTTTTAACCCTTGATATACAAAGGTTTGCAAAATCTATACTTAAATCATTCTAAAAAAACACTGAGAAAAAATAGATGTTGCTTGCACCAATTTTAGGGGTAAATTGATCTGAAAACCTGAATAGTACAAATCAACTCTTGACAAAAAATCATTTATAACCATATGCGTTCAGATGCGTTTTTTGTATTTAAGGTTTGAAAAAGTCTTGTTATGAGTTTTTACGAGTGCAGAGTGTCTAATTTTAGATTTTAGATTTTAGATTGGAGTTGACAAAAGTAAATAATCCAAAATCCAAAATCCAAAATCCAAAATAAATAACTCCTGCCTTTTATGCAAAAGTGCGAGTATTTGCAGTCGCCAAAGCTTCAACCAAACCACGCACAGCCGCGATCATGGCAATTTCGCTGTTAAGTTGGTTAATAGCAGAACCCACACCCACACCAGCAGCACCAGCAGCTACAGCCAAAGGTGCAGTCACATTAGAAATACCAGAAGCACACAAAACAGGTACAGAAACCGCACGAGAAATTTCATAAGCTGCGGCTAAAGTGGGAGCAGCTTTTTCAATCAAACCCAAAGTACCAGGGTGTGTAGGTTGACTGCTAGTACCGCCTTCAGTTTGGATAATATCAGCACCAGCTTTGACTAAATCTTCAGCTAATTGAACTTGCTGATCCAAAGTTAGGATGTGGGGAACAGTCACAGATAAAGTAATTTCTGGTAACAAAGCGCGGGTTTGCTGAGTTAACGCCAAAACTTCATCCGCTTCAAATCTGCGACCTTGAGCGTAAAAAGAATCAAAATTACCGATTTCAATTAAATCAGCACCAGCAGCAACAGCTTCTACAAACTTTTCTGGTGCAACTGCGGACACACAAACAGGTAATTTAGTCAAGCTTTTAGCTAAATGCACTAAAGCCGCATCAGCAGCGATATCAACAAAAGTTGCACCACCCAAATCAGCAGCTTTCACGGTAGCAGCAACACTTTCAGCGTTAAAATTATTTAAACCGCTAATTACTTTTAAAACACTGCGGTTAGCAAATGCACGTTGCAAATTAGGAAGCATAGTCATAATATCTGATTTTGAACCTATTGAGGTAAGAATTATACACTATTTGGGGTATTTGGGAATAGGGCTTTGGGAATAAGGAACAGGAAATAGGTAAAATTACCAGATATTTCTCAGAATTTAATCTACATATTTAATATTCAAACTTTCAACAAATTTACTTTCTTGAGATTTTAAATACTCATCTCTTTGAGAAACAAAATCATCTATTTTTCCCTGGTTATATAAAGTAACCATTTCTTCTGTTATAAAATGCTTTTCTAAAACATCAGGTTGAGAATTGTTAATAAAGTTTGAATTTTCTGTAATGCAGCGCGAAGAGGTTGTACTTGTTTTTCTAATTCTTGCTGTTGGATTTTACATTCTCCAGAGGCGATCGCATATTCGCTATACTGACTACCAATAAAATTCAAAAAATCCAAAGTTTCACTTAAACTGATGAATTTGCTTAGTCAACTGTGCTACCTTTTATCCTACAGGTTCAGTAGTATAAATGCGATCGCTGCTGACTCCCAGCAACCGCACCCCTACCGTACCAGCACCATTTACCCGCACAGACTCCGTTTCCAAAGTCACAGGCAAAGGTGTAATTAATAACTCTCGTTCTTCTCCTGTTAAGGATATTACACCTCTTCTTGTAACCAAAGCTTTGTCACCATAGACTGTGACAGATACAATCTAGCTTTGTATTGTTTTACGCCAAGATGATAATTCCGAGTTTACCATTGCCAGTTTTCCACCATGTTTAACAGTTACCAGTTATTACTGTCACCTTTTGCCTGTTCACTGGTTTAATAATTATGTTGGTTAATTGTCAATGGTTTCCTGTTGCACCGTCAAGCAGTAAGGAAGTTTTGAATGTAAATTTGATGCAAATTTTATGACGGAAGTTGCTCAACCTTAATACTGAGAGGAGCAATTTCCTGTTCCACAATTTTCCTTGCTGCTTCTAATAGATACTCGTAATAAGTACGAGCAACAATAGATAATTGTTTACCTGCTGGATAAGCTATATACCAAGTCCGCTTAATGGGAAAATGCTGGACATCCAAAATACTAAACTCATGGGCATCCGTCAACAAAGTGTGACGAGATAACACCGAAATTCCCAAACCTCCAACTATAGCCTGTTTTATAGCTTCATTACTCCCTAATTCCAATTTTACCTTGACCTTCACCCCATGTTCATCTAAGAGACTTTGCACAGCGCGGCGTGTACCCGAACCAGGTTCGCGCATAATAAACGGTTCTTCTCCCAGTCGTTCTAAAGGAATATTTTTTTCCTTTGCTAACGGATGCCCAGCGGGAGCAAAAACCACTAAAGGATTTTCCAAAAAAGGTTGACAATTGATATCCAAATGATCTGGAACTTGACTCATAATATACAAGTCGTCCAAATTAGTAATCATCCGATCTAAAATACCTTCATGATTTGTCACCTGTAGCGAAATATCAATTCCCGGATAAAGTTGGCAAAACGGACCCAACAAACGGGGAATAATATATTTAGCCGTGGTAATTACCCCCAAACGCAATTGACCTTGTTTTAGCCCCTTTAAATTCGCAACAGTCATTTCAAACTGGGCGATAGTGTCAAAAATCTGGCGACAAGTGGCAAATAACTCATGTCCCGCTTCTGTTAAAAATAAGCGTTTTCCCACCTGTTCAAACAATGGCAACCCCACAGATTTTGTTAGTTGCTTGATTTGCATTGATACAGTCGGTTGGGTGAGAAATAACTCTTCAGCAGCACGGGTAAAGCTACCGTGTCTTGCAGCGGCCTCGAACACCTTCAACTGGTGCAGTGTCGCTTGGTTCAAGGTGATTCTCCTCTAATAGCAGTTAATAGATAACTTAATTTGCTAGTTGTGTTAGAAGTTCAGAAGTTCAGAAGTTCAGAACCAAGAATTAAGTTTTTCTCCTACACCCCTACACCCTGACTTTTTTGTAACTAGCAATTTGGGTTAGATATACTAGTCAGCAGTAAGATTGTGAAAACTCTTGTTTTACAAAGATTGTAGAATTTGAGATGATCCTCATTATCTGCCGACTACTATATATATTTAGTATTACTTAACACTGACATATTGTGTAGTGGCACACATATTAAAGTTATGAGTGTAAGTATAGGGAAAAATCTATCCTGGCTATCAGAAGTGTAGTATTGGACTTATGGAATTGAAAAGATATGATCAAAACAACACAAAACGTAAGATTCCTTCTAACCCAAGATGAATGCTGAATATCGAAAAATATAGCAGAAGGCAAGAGGCAAAAGGCAAACGTAAAACCCTTGTCAAAACTAGGTTTGAGTTTTCAATCATGTCTTAAAGTTCTTGTCCACAGCTACATATAATTGATTATTCACCATTCATCATTCATCACTCATCACTCCAAAGTTCTTCCTTAACCTTAACAGGCAATTTCGCTAAATCAGGTAATTCAACAGCTTCTGCATCAACAATTTTATCCTTGATATTCAAGGGTATATTCACTGGTTGACGTTCTTCCACCCAGCAACTAGCCACAGGCAAGGTTTGTTCCAACTCATCCAAAGGTCGCGGAATCACCATGACAGCGTTTAACTCACCAATCCTTTCTGCCTCATACATTCCCGCTTCTACAGCAACAGCCACATTAGCCACCGTACCCCGAATAATGGCAGTACATAAACCCGCACCAATTTTTTCATAGGAAGCTAAATGGACATCTGCTGATTTCAGCATAGCATCACAAGCCCCTACCATTGCCGGAAAACCACGAGTTTCCACCAAACCAATCGCTTGATTACTCAAACGGCTGTAACTGCCATCCTCCATTATTTGCGTGAGACGGTTAATAGGTAGAACTATATCCAAATTGGGATAAGGTCGAGGAATAACCAAACTAGACACCAATTGTCCAAACTGTTCTGCTGTTTGTACACCAGCTTCTACAGCTAGACGCACATCAGCAATATTACCGCGAACAATAGCCGTACAGTGACCACTACCAATTTTTTCATATCCGACTAAATGAACACCAGCCGACTTGAGCATCATATCAGCCGTGCCAACAATAGCCGGAAAACTGAGAGTGGATACCATACCCAAGGCTGCATCCTTGAGGGGATCGCGGCGACGTGGTGCATGGATGGTACTAAGAGAGCGTTGGTTGTATGTTTCCATCATAAATTCACCAGGATTCTCGCAAAGGCAGACAACTAACAAATAACACTTACTCTGAAGAATTTTCAGAGTTTTGGTTACTCAAGGGTTGCCGATTGGGAAACAATGTAGTCAATAGTCTATTAATGCTTCCTTGTCCATATATCTGTGTTCCAAAAATTTGAGAACTTTCAGTGTTAGCAGGACTGGGTTCGGGTGCTTGAGAGTTAGTTTCTTGTGAACCTGGAAGAGTAGTTTCTGTGGGGGTAGAGTCAGTAACCAGGGGGGTTGCTGCAACTGGAGGCGACTGGCTTTTAGGAGTGGGAGAAGGTGGAGGTACAGAAATAGATTCTTGTTTAAAATCTACAAAAGCCACAGCAGAGAATTGAGTAGAAGTAACTACTTTTTCTTGTGGGTTCTCTGGTTCTGTTTCTGGGGGATTTGTCACCGTGGTATTAGAAGAAGTTTCTACCGTTGGTTGATTTTGAGTTGCATCAATTTGGCGACTGCTATCTCCCAGAATTGAACCTGATGGTACTACTTGCTCCGGTGCGACGGAACAGTTAAACACTGTCGTAGCAGCACCAATACAAGCATTAGCCCCAATTTTGCCTTGGCCAACCATCAAAAAGCCGGCTCCCAGGTTTGCTCCTACTTCTATTTCTAGGATACCCTCATTGACTTGGAGAATTGACCCCATGCCAATACAAACCCCAGGACCAATAATAATTTTACTGTTGGCAGCTGCTTGGAGTATTACCCCTGGTGCTATTACGGCGGTTTCATGAATATTGACATCGCCACTCATAAAAAAATCAAAACTGTTGCCCAGGCGTAGCAGCGGCACAGACATGGAATTTATTACCTCGGAAGCCGGAAAAATTAATGTTGAATATTTTGAGATAGGTAGGTGGGGGAAGCAGGGGAAGCAGGGGAAGCAGGGGAAGAAAAATTAATTCTTTATTCTTAAATTCTCCTGACTCCTGACTCCTGACTCCTGACTCCTGACTCCTGACTCCTGCCTTCTGTCACCTATCACCTAAAATTATGGACGCTGAATAATTGCTTCTAACACGCGGCGTTTTGCTGCGGTGTCGATTCCAATTAAGCGCACGTATTCACCTGGATATTCAGAGAGGCAAGCTTCTACAGCAGCGATCGCATCTCTTTCTGTTCTCGCTTCAATTTGTCCGGCACTCGCCCAAGTACCTGTACGGAAACGGCGCTGGTCTACGTGTTCTACGCTAATTTTCAACCCACCTTGTAACAACTGTCTCAGTTGATCTACTACTTCTGCACTTAAACGGGTGCTAGTTACGGTTGCAGTTCCACCACCATAAGAAGCTGCTGCTGGTTTCGCTGTGCCAGAAGATACTACTTGTCCGTTAGGACGTTGGATAATGGTTTCTAGTACGCGACGTTTAGCTTTAGCATCAATGCCAATTAAACGTACATATTCCCCCTGATGGGAAACCATACAATCTTCTAACGCTGCTACTACCTCATTAGCAGAATTTGTTTCAATGGGTTGGCAGTTTTGCCATGTACCTGTACGGAAACGACGCTCATCCACGTGTTCTGTACCAATTTTGTAGCCATTAGCCAAAAGTTGGCGAATTTGGTTAATGGTTTCGGCACTGAGGCTACCACTGGCAACAGCACCGTTACCATGACCATTGCCGTTGTAGCTGCTGTAAGATGTAGCCGCCGGAGCTTTAAAGCTAGATGTACCGTTGCTAACTACACCATCAGGACGTTGAATGATGGTTTCTAATACCCGTTTTCTACCATTGTCAATGCCGAACAACCGCACATACTCGCCACTGTGGTCTACTAAACAAGATTCTAAGGCGGCGATCGCCTGCCCTAATGACCGGGTTTCAATAGCCTTACAGCTTTGCCAAGAACCTGTGCGGAAACGTCTTTGATCTACGTGTTCTGTGCCAATTTTATAACCTTGTTCCAGTAGATAGCGCACTTGCTCTATCGTTTCTGCACCCAATTTGCTTGCCACTTCACTACTCCTATCCAATTCTTCAACGGTAATGCTTGTATAAGATTTTGCCCCAGAAACATTCAGTTCATCCCGAATTGGGGTAATACACTTGAGATCCTCTGCACAGCGATAACCAGCCCGCAAAGCCTGATTTATCCCCACAACGTGGTGAGCAAATTGCTGATCCTGATCTTGTACATCTGGCAAACGATCCGCTTGTTGCTGGGTCGTAATAATAGAACCAGAAGCTACGTATTTCCCCGGAGGAATTTCTACATCTTGTATTAATGCGTGCATCATGACGATGCAACCTGCTCCGACTCTGGCGTTAAAGACAGTGGAGCGAAAACCTATAAAGCAACTGTCCCCAACATAAGCTGGTCCATGAATCAGCGCCATGTGGGTAATAGAAGCATTTTTACCAATCCATACCGAGTATTTCTCGCCATCATCACCAATTACTCGGCCTTGCTCCAACCCATGAATGACTACACCATCTTGAATATTAGTATTTTCACCAATATAAAAAGGTGTACCTTCATCTGCTCTAATCGAAGTTCCTGGAGCAATAATCACATTCTGACCCAGGTGTACATCCCCAATGAGATTACAAGAAGAATGTACAAATGCGGTTTGATGGATATCTGGTTCAGCTAAACTCCTAGACCACGGGGTTGGGGGTGCCGCCGTGCTGCGGACTGCCATTGTGAGATTCCTCCTCAAATATGCTTTTTGTCAGTTTTTAGTGGTCAGTAATCAGTAATCAGTGGTCAGTAATCAGTGGTCAGTAATCAGTGGTTGGTGGTTATTCTTGCCCCCTGCTCCCTGCTCCCTGCTCCCCTGCTATATACTTCTGTCACCTGTCACCTGTCACCTGTTCCCTGACTATCTATATTGATCTTTTTTGCTGTAAATGAAACGATCTTCAACGTGAATGGTATCTATTATCGCCACTACTGCTGCATCTAACGGACGTTGTTCGTTACCAAGAACTTGACGAGCGGCACTGCCTCTACTGACAAGTACCCACTCATCTACTCCTGCTCCCACACTATCGGCTGCTACCTCATATTCTGAGAGGAGATTTCCGTTTTCATCTACTAATTGCAACATTAATAGTTTGACACCCCGCAGACTCGGATCTTTTTGGGTGCTAACTACTGTGCCACGCACTTTAGCAATTTGCATTCTTAATTATTGTCTGCTTCTGAAAGGACGAATTCCGCTTACACCTTCCCGGAATTGTTCAACATCCTCGGTATATCTAATTGGCAGTACATATTCCAGGTTTTCGTGAGGACGAGCAATTATGTGTGTAGACAACACTTGTCCACCGTTAACTCGTTTCACGTTTTCTACTCCTGCTGCTACAGAAGCTTGGACTTCGGAAACGTCACCGCGCACAATCACTGTTACCCGACCGCTACCAATTTTTTCATAGCCTACTAAGGTAACACGAGCCGCTTTTACCATAGCATCAGCAGCTTCTACTACTGCTGGAAAGCCCAGGGTTTCCACCATTCCCACTGCAATTGACATTATTCTTTTATCCTTAAATCAAATTTTTCAACAAACAACAAACAGACAAATTTTCCACGTAAGCAAGCAAATCCTTTAACCACTTTATTTTAAAAGTGTTTAGGTTCGGAACTGTTCTACTGCTTCTGTGTACCGAATCGGTAATACATATTCTAGGTTTTCGTGGGGACGAGCAATGATATGAGTAGACAAAACTTCACCACCATTGACTCTTCTTGCGGCTTCAATTCCCGCTGCTACTGAAGCTTGTACTTCAGATACATCACCCCGCACAATTACGGTAACACGCGCACTACCGATTTTTTCATAGCCTACTAAGGTAACACGGGCTGCTTTTACCATCGCATCCGCAGCTTCTACTACTGCTGGAAACCCTTTTGTCTCAATCATTCCAACTGCAATTGGCATCGCAGAACTCCTAAAAATTTAATACAATCTGTACTATGGGTGTATTTTTTTGACGGGGATGCTCATTTTGAGCATTGAAGAAAAATACTTCTAAAATTAAGGATATGAAACCTTGGCATCCCTGGCAACATAAATTACTATAATAGTTTATGATAAAATACTTTTAAAAAACTTAACAAAACTTAATATACCCAAAAAATACATCAAAGTTCACGGTTTCCTAGAGTGTCCACTTATGCTTTATAATTTTTTTATTACTTTAAAAAATCACATTCATAGCCAGGGCTAATCTGAACTACTCAGGATTGAACAAAGGCTGTATATTTTACTGTCTCAGTCTTTCCTTGATTTTTGCTATTGGCACAGATATTGAATGAACAATATATAAGATTTTTAAATATAAAGTATAAAATTCTTTTTTCAAAGTAGGAAGACAAATGTTCCATCAGATGATTAAAGAAGATAATTAGTCAGCATTCAGCTATCAGTAATCAGTTTTAACCTAATTATAAGCAGAGAGGTTTTTGATGAAATTAAAAGTTTGCCCAATTCCACAATACAAATTTACCGACTGGCTTTTGTCCTTGTTTTTTTAACAAGATTGCTGAATACTGAAAATCAGTAAATGCTGCGAAATCTGTAAACTTTGTAAACTTTGTAAATTTTGTAAATTTTGTAAATTTTGTAAATTTATATCTAACTGCCCGTGAATAGCGCAGGTGAAAGTAAAAATAAAGTAAAAATACTGATTCAAGCGTTTTGAGAAATAGTTAAGAAAAACTTGATTTTTTCAAAATTAACATTTTTTAAGCAAATGATTGATTTAAGGCTGTTTAAGAAACCAAAGACTGAGTCGTCAAGGAAAAATTAAATGAATGAAGTTCTATTTTTCACCAGTTGGTTTGTACCTTTTTATAGCTTACTAGGGGCAATTTTAACACTGCCTTGGGGCATTGGGTTAATTCAACGTACAGGACCTAGACCTGCTGCTTACTTGAACTTGTTGACTACCTTACTAGGTTTTATCCATAGCCTGATTGTATTTCGAGACATCTGGAACAGAGACCAAGAAAATTTATTAATTACTTGGTTTCAAACTGCGGATTTTAAGCTAACCTTTGCTTTAGAACTGTCACCAGTAAGTATTGGGGCAATAGTTTTAATCACAGGATTAAGTTTATTAGCTCAAATTTATGCCCTGGGTTACATGGAAAAAGACTGGTCTTTAGCCAGATTTTTTGGGCTTTTGGGATTTTTTGAAGCCGCTTTGACTGGTTTAGCGATTAGTGATTCTTTGTTCCTCAGTTATGCCTTGCTGGAAGTTCTCACCCTTTCTACTTACTTGTTGGTGGGTTTTTGGTATGCTCAACCCTTGGTAGTCACAGCAGCGCGAGATGCGTTTTTAACCAAGCGTGTGGGAGATTTATTATTGCTGATGGCTGTTGTCACGCTTTCCACCCAAGCTGGTAGTTTGAACTTTTCTGACTTGTATGAGTGGGTACAAACCGCTAATTTAAGTCCATTAACATCAACATTACTGGGTATAGCCTTGATAGCTGGTCCTGCTGGTAAGTGCGCCCAATTTCCCCTACATTTGTGGTTAGATGAGGCAATGGAAGGACCAAACCCGGCTTCGGTAATGCGAAACTCTTTGGTAGTGGCTGGTGGTGCTTATGTTTTGTACAAGATTCAGCCCATATTAGTTCTATCCCCTGTGGCGCTCAATGCCTTGGTAATTATGGGTACGGTGACTGCGGTGGGTGCAACATTGGTGTCAATAGCCCAGATTGATATTAAACGGGCTTTATCTCATTCTACAAGTGCCTATATGGGATTGGTGTTTTTGGCAGTGGGTTTAGAACAAGGTGGTGTAGCTTTGATGTTGTTGCTAACTCATGCGATCGCCAAAGCCTTATTATTTATGAGTTCCGGTTCCATCATATATACCACCCAAAGTCAAGACTTAACAGAAATGGGTGGTTTGTGGTCAAGAATGCCAGCTACTACCACCGCCTTTGTAGTTGGTTCAGCAGGGATGGTGACATTATTACCCTTGGGTAGTTTTTGGGCAATGTTGGCTTGGGCTGATGGCTTAATCAAAGTTAACCCTTGGGTGATTGCAGTTTTAGTTTTGGTTAATGGCTTGACAGCTTTAAATTTAACCAGAGTTTTCCGGCTCATCTTTTGGGGAAAACCACAACAGAAAACACGCCGCGCCCCAGAAGTCGGTTGGCCAATGGCTTTGCCAATGGTGACTTTAACTATCATCACCCTGCTAATACCAATGATGCTTCAGCAATGGTACTTACTACCAAACTGGGAAAGTATTGATTGGTACATTGTATTAGCTTTGATGACTTCCACGGTCTTAGGGGTGGTGATTGGCTCAACGATTTACTTGCATAAAGGTTGGTCAAGATCCACAATTCTGGGCTGGAGATTTTTACAAGATTTACTAGGGTATGATTTTTACATTGACAGAGTTTATCGCTTCACCATAGTTAGTGCAGTAGCATTATTGTCCAAGATATCTGCATGGAGCGATCGCTATTTAGTGGATGGGTTGGTAAACTTAGTCGGCTTTGCCACTATTTTTGGCGGACAAAGCTTAAAATACAGCATTTCCGGTCAATCCCAAGGTTATATGTTAACTATCCTCGTTGTGATCAGCCTTCTTGGTTTCTTTATTAGCTGGTCCTTGGGTTTACTGGATAAATTGCCTTTTTAGGGGACTGGTGACTGGTGACTGGTGACTGGTGACTGGTGACTGGTGACTGGTGACTGGGTTATTTACCTCCCCTACTTCCTCCTAAACTCCTAAACTCCTAAACTCCTGAACTCCTCATTATGATGCTAAGTACATTGATATTGCTGCCGTTACTGGGTGCAGCTTTAATTGGTTTCTATCCCGCTACTCTGAGTGGGAAAATTGCCCGTAAAATAGCTTTGGCCTTGGCGGTAATTATTTTTCTGTGGACGGTTTTCCTGACAATTAAATTTAATCCTGGGGAAGTGGGAATACAGTTTGCTGAGTCGTTACCTTGGATAGATGCGTTAGGTTTAAACTATAATTTAGGTGTAGATGGTTTATCCTTGCCATTGCTGTTGTTAAATGGACTTTTAACAGGTATTGCCATCTATAGTAGTAATGAATCTCTTCAACGTCCTAAATTTTATTACTCCTTGGTGCTGCTGCTGAGTGCAGGGGTGACAGGAGCTTTTTTAGCACAGGATTTATTGTTATTTTTCCTGTTTTATGAATTGGAATTGATTCCCCTCTATCTTTTGATTGCTATTTGGGGTGGTGCAAAACGGGGGTATGCTGCTACTAAGTTTCTGATTTATACTGCGATTTCGGGAATCTTAATTTTAGCTAGTTTTTTGGGCATGGTTTGGTTGAGTCATTCTCCTAGTTTTGGACTAGCAACTTTAAATGCTCACACTCTACCTTTAGCCACTCAACTATTATTATTAGCAGGAATTTTAGTTGGGTTTGGCATTAAAATTCCTCTCGTTCCTTTTCATACTTGGTTGCCCGATGCCCACGTCGAAGCTTCTACACCAATTTCTGTTTTATTAGCTGGGGTATTGTTGAAATTAGGAACTTATGGTTTACTCAGATTTGGCATGAACTTGTTACCCCAAGCTTGGGAATATCTAGCACCAACGTTAGCAACTTATGCGGTGATTAGTGTATTGTTTGGTGCATCCTGTGCGATCGCGCAAACGGACATGAAAAAAATGGTAGCCTATAGTTCTATCGGACACATGGGCTATATTTTATTAGCAGCAGCAGCAGCAACACCCCTCAGCGTCTTGGGTGCTGTCATGCAAATGGTGAGTCACGGTTTAATTTCTGCGTTGATGTTTCTCTTGGTGGGGGTTGTGTATCAAAAAGCTGGTAGCCGTGATTTAGAAGTAATTCGGGGATTACTGAACCCAGAAAGAGGAATGCCAGTGATTGGTAGTTTGATTATTTTAGGAGTCATGGCCAGCGCAGGTATACCTGGAATGGTGGGTTTTATTTCCGAATTTATTGTATTTCGGGGTAGTTATGCAGTTTTTCCTGTACAAACCCTGTTATCAATGCTGGGAACTGGTTTAACGGCGGTTTATTTCTTAATTTTGGTAAATCGTGCCTTTTTTGGGCGGTTATCTGAGCAAGTGATGAATTTACCAAGAGTATATTGGAGCGATCGCATTCCTGCTTTAATCTTAGCTGTGTTAATTGTGGTTTTTGGCATCCAACCATCTTGGTTAGTACATTGGACCGAAGCGACAATTCAAGGAATGGTAAATACTCCCAGCTTAGTGGCCACTGCATCAGTAGATCAAGGGGAAAGAAATTAAAAGGTGTAAGGTCTGTAGTAGAGTTTTAGGTAAGAATTCAGGAGTCAGGATTCGTAGGGGCGAAGCTTATGGGCGATAATTTAACGGAAAAATCAGACATCTAGATATCCCATAAGCTTCGACCTGCCCCCATAAATAGGTTCCATAATTTCTTTTATGGAGATGTCTTTTTTATTTATCTTATTTAGACGTAGTTATTGTTGATGTTCTGGAGAAACACTAATGGTTAATACCAAAAACAAACCCGTTGATCATCCCTTGAATGAGTTTATTCAGCGTTTACAAACTGGACAAGCTTTACTGAAAGATAGCCCAGAAAATGTTTTAGAAGTAGTGGGTATTCTGAAAAGTTATGGTGTGGTTTTAGATGCTTATTCCCAAAATCTTATTTACATTGCTGAACATCAGTTTTTAGTGTTTTTCCCATTTTTTAAATATTTTAATGGTAAAGTTTCTTTATCTCAATTACTGCATCATTGGTGGCATGACAGAATTAATTTTGAGTATGCAGAATATTGCATGAAAACCATGATGTGGCATGGTGGTGGTGGCTTAGATAATTATTTAGATAGTAAAGAATTTGCAGAAAGAGCAGAAGCGGTAATAGCTGCTAAATTTAAGCATAATCCTTTAATGTTAGGAATTAACAACCTGTTCCCTGATTTTTTAATTGAACAGTTGCGAGTATCTGCCTATTATAGTGGTTTAGGTCAATTTTGGCGAGTCATGGCTGATATTTTTCTCAGCTTATCAGACCTTTATGATCAAGGTAAAATTAAATCAATTCCTGAAGTTGTCGAACATATTAAAGCAGGTTTGGTAAAAGATGCTTTAAGACCTATTACCTACGATGTGAAAATTGGCGGTAAGGTTTATGATATTATTCCTAAATCAGTTGGTTTAAAATTCTTGCCAGATACCGCAGTTCCTTATGTAGAAGCGGTATTTTTCCGGGGAACTCCCTTTTTAGGAACTGTTTCTTTAAACGCCCAAGCATATCAAGTTCCCCCAGATCAGGCAAAATTTCAATATGGTGCTTTATATGCAGATCCTTTACCTATTGGTGGTGCGGGTATTCCTCCCACATTGTTAATGCAAGATATGCGCCATTATTTACCAGATTATTTACATGAAATTTATAAGCGTAGTTTGCGGGGTGAAGATGATCTGCGTGTACAAATTTGTATGAGTTTCCAAAAATCAATGTTTTGTGTCACCAGTGCTGCTATTTTAGGATTGATGCCTTATCCTGTGGACACAGAAGATCAATCTGAGCAAACAGCGAATCGGGTATATTTAGAAAAGTGGATGGATAGATTTAAAACTTCTCGGTTATTAGAAGTAAATGAATAGTACATAGGTACGGTTTGCTGATAGCGTAGCGTGGCGTTAGCCATATAAATCAGAAAACTTTACAGCTAAAGGGTTTTAGCTATTTTGACTTGTACTGAGCGACTTGTACTGAGCGACTTGTACTGAGCGACTTGTACTGAGCGACTTGTACTGAGCGACTTGTACTGAGCGACTTGTAC